>DATBMH010000021.1:0-32374 GCA_036554945.1 Gaiellaceae bacterium
CGGGTCGACCCCCGAGAGCCCGAACGAGACGAAGCGCGCACGCGGCTGCAGGCCGAGCCGCTCGACCGCCGCCTCCGAGGCGATCAGGACACCCGCAGCGCCGTCGCAGATCTGGCTCGAGTTCCCCGCCGTGACCTTCCCGTCGGGGAGAAACGCCGGCGCCAGCTCCGCGAGCTTCTCCGCTGACGTATCGCGCCTCGGCGTCTCGTCCACCCCGACCAGGACGCCGGCGTGCGGGTTCGAGACCTCGACGGGCACGATCTCGCGCTCGAACCGGCCCTCGTCGATCGCGGCGACCGCGCGACGGTGCGACTCGAGCGAGTACGCATCGAGCTCCTCGCGCGACAGTCCCCACTCCTCGGCGATCACCTCGGCAGAGATCCCCTGCGGGACGATCTGCCAGCGCTCGAGGAGCTTGTCCGAGAGGTCGCCGCCGTTCGACCCCATCGGCACCCGCGACATCATCTCGACGCCCGCCGAGACGACGACGTCGAGCTGGCCGGACCAGATCGCGGCGGCCGCGTTGAAGTTCGTCTGCATCGAGGAGCCGCACTGCCGGTCGACCGTCGTCCCGCACACGGTCTCGGGCCACCCGGCCACCATCGGGACCATCCGGCCGATGTTCCAGCCCTGCTCGCCGATCTGGGTGACGCAGCCGAGCTGGACGTCCTCGATCTCGGCCGGGTCGAGCGAGTTGCGCTCCACGAGGCCGTTCAGCACCTGGGCGGCGAGCTCGTCTCCACGAATCGACGAGAGCGCGCCGTTCCTCCGCCCGATCGGGCTGCGGACGGCGTCGACGACGTAGGCCTCAGGCATCGGTGACAGCGTAGAGACGCCACTCGCCCGGGACGCCTTTCAGCTCGTGAGCGCCGCGGTCATCGAACGCGTGGCCGGACCCCGCGACGAGGTCGCGGACCGTCCCCGAGACGAGGATCTCCCCGGGCCGGGCGAGCGCGGCGACCCGGGAGCCGATCGGCACGGCGATGCCGGCGAGGCCGTTGTCCGTGCGCTCGCACTCGCCGGTGTGAAGGCCCGCCCGAAGCTGGAGACCGAGGCCCGACACGTCGGCGACGATTGCGCGCGCGCACTCGATGCCTCGTCCCGGCCCGTCGAACACCGCGAAGAAGCCGTCGCCCGCCGTGTCGATCTCCTCGCCGCGGTACTCGGCGAGCCGCCGCCGCACCACGATGTGGTGGCGGTCGAGCAGCTGGCGCCAGGCCCGGTCCCCGAGCTGGGCCGCACGTGAGGTCGAGTCGACGATGTCCGTGAAGAGCACGGTCGCCAGCACCCGGTCCGCGCGGGCGGGCGGCACCGTCGCGCCGGCCAGGGCAGCCGTCTCACGGAGCACGATCTCGTGGGCGTCGTCGTCGGTCCAGTGGTAGATCCCCCTGAACCCGGACGGCAGCCCAACGAGACGCGCACCGGCGATCGAGCGCGCGAAGAACTCGCCCGGGCCGCGCTCGGCCTGGCTCGACAGGATCACCGTGGGCACCCGGACGGCGGGCAGCACCTCGCTGACGTCGGAGTCGATCATCATCCGGAAAAGCGCCAGGGCCGAGCCCGGGCTGAGCCCGCGGCGCATATGTGCGTGGAACCACGCCCGGAACTCCGGGTCGTCCTGCTTCGTCGGCGCCCAGTCCGCGAGCCGCCGGTCGAGGAACTCGGTCCGGCCCCAGCCCTCCTCGACCTCGGCCAGCGTCTTCCGCCACTCCTCCTCCGTGGGCGCCCAGGGGTAGTCGTCGGTCCGGTGGCCCTTTGCCGTGGGGTCGATGAGCACGAGGCCCGCCGTCCGCTCCGGATACGTCGCAGCGAACAGCGCGGCGAGTCGCGCTCCCTCCTGCGCCGTCGTGAGGATCGCGCGCTCGGCGCCGACGTCGTCCATGACCGCGCGGAGGTCGTCCATCCGTGTCTCCAGCGTCGGGACGTCGCGAACCCGGTCCGAAAGGCCTGTCCCGCGCTTGTCCAGCATCGTTACGCGGGCGAAGGACGCCAGGCCCTCGATGAATCTCGTCATGAGCGGCTGCTCCCAGACGGACAGCAGGTCGCCCGCGAAGCCTCGCGGAAAGACGACGTCGACCGGGCCGTCGCCGACCGACTCGTAGGCGATCGCGACGTCGCCGCTGCGCGCGTAGCGGATGTCCCGCGGCCCGTCCGTCATCCCGCGACTGCGTACAGGCGCCATTCCCCCGGCACGTCCTTCAGCTCCCGGGCGCCGCGGTCCTCGAACTCGAGCCCGGAGCCGACGACCAGGTCTCTCACGGTCCCGGAGACGAGCACCTCGCCCGGACCGGCCGCGGCGGAGATCCTGGAGCCGATGTGCACCGCGATCCCGCGCACGGAATCGGACACCGCCTCGACCTCGCCCGTGTGGACGCCTGCGCGAACCTGGAGGCCCAGCTGGCGGAGACCGTCGCGGACGGCCAGCGCGCACCGGACCGCTCGCGCCGGGCCGTCGAACGTCGCCAGGAACCCGTCGCCGGCTGTGTCGACCTCGTGGCCGCGGAAGCGACGGAGCTCGCGCCGCACGGTCTGGTGATGCTGCTCGAGGAGGCTTCCCCACTTCCGGTCGCCGAGCTCCGCTGCGCGGCTGGTCGACCCGACGATGTCCGTGAAGAGAACCGTCGCGAGGACGCGGTCCACATCCGGTCCGCGACGGACTCCGGTGAGGAACTCCTCGACCTCGTCGACGATCTCGTCCGGGTCCATGAACGGCGAGTGATCCTCGCCGTCGAGCTCGACGAACCTCGCGCCGGGGATCCGCTCCGCGATGTAGCGACCCTCTTCCAGGCGCGAATCACGGTCTCCGGTGCGGTGGATCACGAGCGTCGGGACGTGGATCGCGGCGAGGATGCCCCGAACGTCGATGTTGCTGTTCATGAGGATCAGCGCCTTCGCGGCGCCCGGGCTCGCCGCGGCGCGTGCGCGACTCCGCCACCACTCCATCTCCGCGTCCGACGCGTTCGGCGCCATGGTCCCGAGGTCGGCCTCGGCGCCCCACTCGCGCTCGACGGCGTCGGCGTACGCCTGACGCTCCTCCCACGTCGCCGACCACGGATAGTCGTCGTCGGGGTCGCGGCGCTTCGCATACGTCCCGTACAGCACGAGGGAGGTGATCCGCTCCGGATACGTCGCCGCGAAGAGCATCGAGAGCGGCCCGCCCTCCGAGTACCCGATCAGCGCGGCCCGCTCGCTGCCGGCGGCGTCCATCACGGCCCTGACGTCGTCCATGCGGGTTTCGAGATCCGGAAGGTCGCCGGGCCGGTCGGAGAGGCCCGTTCCGCGCTTGTCAAACCGGATCAGCCGCGAAAACGACGCGAGGCGCTCGAGCATGTGGGCGTAACCGGGCCCCTGCCAGTCGATCTCGAGGTGCGAGATGAAGCCGGGCACGAGCACGAGGTCCAGCGGCCCGTCACCCGCGACCTGGTAGGCGATGTTGAGGTCACCGCTCTTCGCGTAGCGGGTCTCCGGCGGCATAGGCTTCAACTATGGCGGTCACGGCAACCGAGAGGAAGCTGCTGATCGGCGGCGACTGGGTCGAGACCGGCGAGTGGCAGGAGGTGCGCTCGCCCTACTCGGGCGACGTCGTCGCGCGGGTCGCCAAGGCGGGAGCGGACGAGGCGCGGCGCGCCGTGGACGCCGCCGCGGCGGCCATGGAGGAGCCGCTGCCGGCGCACAAGCGCGCGGAGATCCTCGTGCGCGTCGCCGGCGCCCTCGGCCGCCGCCACGACGAGGTCGCCCGGCAGATCTCGGACGAGGCGGGGAAGCCGATGAAGGCCGCGCGGGTCGAGGCGAGCCGGGCCATGTCCACCTACACCTTCGCCGCCGTCGAGGCGCGGAAGCTCGCCGGCGACATGGTCCCGATGGACGCATCCCAGGCCGGCGAGGGGAAGCTGGCCTTCACGCTCCGCCGGCCGCTCGGCGTCGTCGGCGCGATCAGCCCGTTCAACTTCCCGCTGAACCTCGTGGCGCACAAGATCGCGCCAGCGCTGGCCGCCGGCTGCGCCGTCGTGCTGAAGCCGGCAAGCCAGACGCCGCTTTCGGCGCTGCTCCTCGCGGAGCTCGAGGACGAAGCGGGCCTGCCGCCCGGCTGGCTCAACGTCCTCGTCGGGCCCTCGTCCGAGATCGGGGACGTGCTCGTCGAGGACGAGCGCGTGAAGGTGATCACGTTCACGGGGTCGAGCGGCGTCGGCTGGAAGCTGGCGGAGCGCTCGCCCCGTAAGCGCGTGAACCTCGAGCTCGGCAACTCGACGCCGCTGATCGTCGAGGCGGACGCCGACCTCGACGCCGCGGTGGCCGCGACCGCCGCGAACGGCTTCTCCTTCGCGGGCCAGAGCTGCATCTCGATCCAGCGCGTGTACGTCCAGGACTCCGTGTACGACGAGTTCGTCTCGGCGCTCGTCCCGAAGGTGGATGCGCTGAAGGTCGGCGATCCCGCGGAGGAGGATACGGACGTCGGCCCGGTGATCGACGCGGACGCGCGGGACCGCATCCTCGAGTGGATCGAGGAGGCACGGACTAGCGGGGCGAAGGTCCTCACGGGCGGGGACCTGGACGGCGAGCTCATCCGCCCCACGGTCATCGCGAACGCGGCGCCCGACCAGAAGGTCTCCTGCGAGGAGGTCTTCGGCCCCGTCGTCACCGTCAACCGCTACGGCACGATCGACGAGGCGATCGAGCTCGCAAACGGGACGCAGTACGGGCTCCAGGGCGGCATCTTCACCGCCAGCCTCCGGACCGCGCTGAAAGCGGCTCACGAGCTCGAGTTCGGCGGTGTCACCGTCAACGAGGCGCCCACGTACCGCGCGGACCAGATGCCCTACGGCGGCGTGAAGGAGTCCGGCAACACGAAGGAAGGCCCGGCCTACGCGGTCCGGGAGCTCACGGACGAGCGCCTCGTCGTCATCGACCTCTAGCACCATCAGCGCCGACAGCGCCGTTCGCTAGATTCGACGCGAGATGGCACGCCTGTGGCCGTTCGGCCGATCTCGCTCCGAGCCGCGTCGCGCGTCCACTCCGGGCGCGCTGAAGCGCGAGCGCCGCGCCCTCGTCCGCGAGCGCGAGCAGCTCGTCCGCGACCTCGGCGGGATCGTCTACGAGATGTTCCGGCTCGACCGCTTCCGCGTCGAGCTCGTGACCGACCGGTGCCGGACGCTCGTCGCGATCGACGACCGCATCGACGAGATCGACGCGTTGCTCTCGTCCGCCACGAGGTCCGGGCCGCGCTGCGAGTGCGGCGCCCCGATCCCGTGGGGCGCGCACTTCTGCCAGAACTGCGGCCGGCCCGCCGGGCCGAGGCCTGTCGTCGCCTGCGCCCGCTGCGGCGCGCCGCTGCCGGCGGACGTCCGGTTCTGCAGCAGCTGCGGGACACCGGTCGACCTCGGCGCCGAGGTTCCCGAGGACACGGAGCCCGACGGCGAGCCGGTCAACGCAACCGCCGCGGGCCGCGAGGCGTGAGCCAGCGCGAGACCCAGTGCCCGCGCTGCGGCGCGACGGTCGAGCCGCTCCAGGAGTACTGCGTCGAGTGCGGCCTCCGGGTGCGCGGCGGCGGCGTCGTCCCCGCGCTCGCGAGCGGCTGGCAGCGGCGGCTCCACTGGTACCCGGGCGACTGGGTCTGGCCGTCGCTCCTCGCGCTCGTCGTCGCGGCGATCGCCGCGGCCGGCGCGATCTGGTGGACGCGCGACGCGAGCCCCTCGGCCGGCACCACCGTCGTCGGCGACACCGCACCGCTGCCGACGGTCGCGACGACCGAGACCGTCCCGACCACGGCGCCGCAGGCAACGGTCCCGACCCAGACCCGGCCGACGACCACCGCACCCCGCCCACGGCCGGCGCGGCGCGCGCTGATCGAGTGGCCGCAAGGGCGGAACGGCTGGACCCTGGTCCTCGTCTCCCTGCCCACCTCGGGCGGCCGTCCGGCCGCGGTCGGCCGGGCGCGCGAGGCGATCCGGGCGGGCCTGAGCGAGGTCGGTGTGCTCCAGTCCTCCGACTACGCGAGCCTCCACCCCGGCTACTACGTCGTCTTCGCCGGCGTCTACCCGACGATCGGCGCCGCCCAGGAGGCGGTCGCGAAGGCAGCCGAGGCCGGCTACGAGAACGCGTACGCCCGAAGGGTCACCTCGTAACGCCGACGAACGGGCTTTGCCCGTTCGTCCACCGCGGCATCGGGTGAAGGAACCACGACAGGGCTGTGGGCCGCGCGTCGCGAAGCGACGCCCGGCTTCATCCGGTCGCTGAAAGTCGCGAGACTCTCAGCGAAAAGCCGCCGCAAGGCGGCTAGGCGGCGGCGTCTGCGAGGTGCTGGTGCGACGGGCAGTACTCGCGCTCGGGGAGCGGCGTGCGCTGGCACGGCTTGCCTTTGCGCGTCGTCGCCCGGCAGCGCGGGACGCCGCCGTCGAAGGCGCCGGCCTCGATCTGCTCCGTGATGAAGGCGACCGCAGCCGCCACGCCCTCCTCGACCGCCCAGGCGACCTGCGCCTGCGCCCGAATCGGGAAGTAGCGGCGGATGTCCTGGAAAAGCGCCCGCTCGGGCTTCGAGAAGTAGAGCGGGTCCTTGGCGAGCCGCTCCATCGTGTCCTCGCAGGCCGCGAGCACTTCGCGGCGGTACTCGAGCTGCGTCTCGCGGGAGACGTGCGGGTCGATGAGATCTTTGATCGAGCGATAAATCGCCCGTGAGTACTGATACATGCGGCTCTGGATTACGAGTTTCTGGGCGTCCATCACTAGGTATCAGCTCCTCGATTAATGCCCCGCAAACGTCTGTTAAGCGCGCTTTAACAGCTCTTTCACCGCGGTCTGGGGCGGAGCATAACGCAGTTACCGCCGCTGTTACAAAGTCGCCGCGGAACTTGTCTGGAACGGCAACAGAGGGCGATCGGCAAGAATAGGCCGCCCCGTGTCCCACGACACCGACAAGCTCATCCGGCAGCTCTCGCTCGTCGCCTTCCTGATGGCCGAGAGGCGTCCGCTGACCGCTCGCGACGTGAAGGGAAACGTCGAGGGGTACTCGGAGATGTCGGATGAGGCGTTCGCCCGGCGCTTCTACTCCGACCGCGCGGAGCTGCTCGCTCTCGGCGTGCCGCTCGACTCCCAGCGCGACGAGTTCACCGGTGAGGAGCTCTACACGCTGCGGTCCGAGCGGTACTTCCTCGGCGAGCTGCTGCTGACGGACGAGGAGCTCGCGGCGCTGCAGACGGCGTTCTTCCTCCTCGAGGGCCGCTTCGCCTACGCCGAGCCGCTCCGGCTGGCGCTCCAGAACCTCGCGCTCGGCCGCCCGGGGTTCGAGCAGCCGCCGAGCAGCGCCGCCGACCGGGTCGAGATCCGCGAGGTCGACTACTCGCCCGAGACCCCGGGTCGCCTCGCGAAGCTGGAGGGCGCGATCTCGAAGCAGCGCACCGTCAAGTTCGGCTACCACGCGATCTCGCGCAACAAGCAGCAGGAGCGCACGGTCGATCCCTACGCCCTGCTGCTGGACGCAGGACGCTGGTACGTGATCGGCCGGGACCACCGCCGCGACGACATCCGCACGTTCCGCGTGTCCCGGATCCGCGGCGAGATCCGCCTCGCGACCCGCAGGGAGCGCGACTTCCGGCTCCCGGAGGACTTCGACGTCGAAGCGCACCGCGGCCGCGCGCACTGGCAGATCGGCGAGCCGGCCGGCGAGGCGCGGATCGAGGTCGCCGGCGACACGGCCTGGTGGGTCGAGCGCGTCTACGGCCGCGCGGGGCGGATCGAGGACGGCGTGTTCGTGACGCAGTACGCGAGCCTCGAGCCGCTCGTCCGTTGGATCCTCCGCCAGGACGGCCGTGCGGTGCCCGTGGCGCCGCCGCAGCTGCGGCGCGAGGTCAAGGGTGCGCTGGAGCTCGCGCGCGAGCGCCACGAGGGCGACCCGCCGGACCTCGCGAAGGAGGCGAAGCAGAAGGTGCTCGAGACGCTGGAGCGGCCGGGGTCGCCGGTCGCGCCCGAGCGGTTCGGCCTCCTCCAGGCGCTGCTCGCCTACCTGCTGGACCGCTGCGGCGAGAACACGAGCACCGACATCCCGGCGAGCGAGCTGACGGAGCGCTTCCGCATCCCGTACGAGGCCCTCGAGGAGCACCTGTCGCTCCTCAACCTCGTCAACTTCGGGGGCGGGTGCTACGCCGTCTACGCCGAGCTGCGCGGCGACCATGTCCACGTCGACAAGGAGCTGTTCGGCGACACCTTCCGGGCACCGCCGCGGCTGACGCCGCTCGAGGCGCGCGCGATCCGGCTGGCGCTGGAGTTCGTCGGGCCGATGATCGCGGCCGACGCGCATACCCCGCTCGACCGCGTCCGCAAGAAGCTCGAGGAGACCTTCGGCGAGTTCCAGCTGGCGCAGACGCCGGAGCCCGACGTCTCCCGTGCGGAGGTCGACCTCGTGACGACGTTCAGCGACGCGATCAGCAAGCGGCAGCTCGTCGAGATCGAGCACCTGAAGGAGGGCGACCGGGACTCGACGACGCGGACGGTCGAGCCGTACCGGCTGGAGCGGCGGCTGCCGTACTGGTACGTCCACACGTGGGACCGGGACCGGGACGGCGAGCGCAGCTTCCGACTCGACCGGATCCGCAGCGCGAAGAAGCTCCGCGAGCGCTTCGAGCCGCGCGAGGGGTTCGACCCAAAGGAGTTCGGCGGGACCCGCCCGGTGCGGATCTGGTTCTCGCCGGAGGTCGCTCGCTGGGAGGTCGAGCGCGGCGCCACGCCGCTCGCCGACGGCTCGGCCGTGCGCGAGACGACCGCGGGCGAGGAGTGGCTCGTCGGCGAGATCCTCTCGTTCCGCGGTGAGGCGGTCGTGCTCGAGCCGGATCTCCGCAAGCGCGTCGCGTCCCGCGCCAAGGAGCTCGCGCGCGAGCTCGGCGTCTCGCGTGTGGCCGCAGCCGCCCGCTAGCCGACGGCGAAGCCCTTGCGCCAGCGGCGGACGATCAGCCACTGGACCCAGACGATCAGCGCGGTCAGGAGGAACATGACCAGCGTGGCCGAGGCCGCGTAGCCGTAGCGCAGGTACTCGAAGGCGTTTCGGTAGACGAACAGCGGGACGTACGTCGTCGAGTACAGCGGCGGCCCGCCCTCGGTCACGACGAGTGCCGGCACGAACGTCCACTGGAGGCTGAAGATCGTGTCGCGGGCCAGGAGCAGCAGCAGGATCGGCGCCATCAGCGGCAGGGTGATCCGGCGGAAGAGCCCCCACGCGGTCGCGTCCTCCAGCGCGGCGAGGTCGTAGAGCTCCGCCGGCAGGCCCTGGCGGGTCACGAGCAGGATCACGAACCCCTCGCCGATCGTGAACAGGCTCATGATGATGATCGCCGCCCGCGCGTCGTTCGGATGCGTCAGCCACTGCGGCGGCTGGACTCCCCACGCCGTCGTCGTCGGGCTGTCGCCCTGCCAGCGGAGGAGGAGGTTGATCGGCCCGTAGAGCGGGTTGAACAGCCAGAGCCAGACGAGGCCGTACGCGATGTCCGGGATCACCGTCGGCAGCGCCGTCGCCGACCGGTGGACGCCGACGCCCGTGAAGCGCCGGTGGAGCAGCAGCGCGAGGGCCAGCGCGCCCCCGAGCCGGAGCGGCACCGCGATCAGCGCGAACACGAGCGAGTTCTTGAGTGCGATCCCGAAGACGTCGTCGTGCAGGAGGTCGCGGAAGTTCTCGATGCCGACGAACTCCGGCGGGCGGAGCAGGTCGTACTCGGTGAACGCGAGCCCGAAGGTCACCAGCGCCGGGGCGGCGACGAGCGCCGCGAGCCCGAAGAGGTACGGCGCGAGCATCAACGCGACCTGACGCCGCTCGCTCACGGGCCGGGCACCCGCCTTCCGCTCGCCTCGTGGAACAGGTGGAGGCCCTTGCGGTCGAACGCGACACGCACCTCGGCGCCCTCCGACGGCCGCGCGTCCGACGCCACGCGCGCGACGAGGTCGGAGTCGAGAAACACGTACGCGTCGCTGCCCGCGACCTCGACGAGGTCGACTCGCGCCGGGACACCCTCGCCTGCGAGCCGCACGTGCTCGGGCCGGATGCCCACGAGCGTCCCGGCCGGGATCTCCAGGAAGGGACGAGCGGCCTCGGACGCCAGGACGTTCATCGCAGGCGTGCCGAGGAACCGCGCGACGAACAGGTCGGCGGGCTCCGAGTAGACCTCGTCGGGCGTCCCGACCTGCCGGACTCGCCCCGCGTCGAGGACGGCGATGCGATCGCCGAGGGTCAGCGCCTCGACCTGGTCGTGGGTGACGTGGACCATCGTCGACCCGATCTCGCGGTGCAGGCGGCGCAGCTCGGTCCGCATCTGCACCCGCGTGCCGGCGTCGAGGTTGGAGAGCGGCTCGTCGAGCAGGAAGGCGTCCGGCCGGCGGACGAGCGCCCTCCCGAGCGCCACGCGCTGCCGCTCCCCGCCGGAGAGCTCGTACGGGCGCCGCTCGAGGAGCTCCTCGACGCCGACGAGCTTGGACGCCTCCGCGACCCGCTCGCGGACGACGGTCTTCGGCTCCTCCCGGACGACGAGGCCGAACGCGATGTTCTCTCGCACCGTCAGGTGGGGGAAGAGCGCGTAGCTCTGGAACACCATCGAGACGTTTCTCTCCGCAGGCCGCACCGCGGTGACGTCGCGCTCGCCGATCCGGATCGTCCCGGCGTCCACCGCCTCGAGCCCGGCGACACAGCGGAGGAGCGTGCTCTTGCCGCACCCGGACGGCCCGACCACCACGAGCAGCTCGCCGTCCCTCGCCTCGAGGTCGACGCCGTCCAGCGCCGTCGTCTCGCCGAAGCGCTTCCGGACCCCTTCGAGGGCGAGACGGCTCACCGGCCGAGCCATCCTGCGCCGCGGTCCTCGTGCAGGAAGTACCGCTGGGCGATCGCGAAGGCGAGCACGACGGGCACGGTGGCGACGACGGCGCCGGCGAGCAGCACCGGGTAGTTCGTCCGGTCGAGCGTCTCCAGCGAGCGGAGCCCGAGCGGCAGCGTGTAGAGGTCCGGGTCGAACAGGTAGATCAGCGGCTCGATGAAGTTCCCCCACGACGCGATGAACGCAAGCAGCGCGATGGCGATCGTCACCGGGCGGACGAGCGGCATCGCGACCCGCCGCCACATCGAGAACGGCGACATCCCCTCGAGCCGAGCGGCCTCGAGCAGCTCGGGCGGCAGCCGCCGGAAGCTCCAGTAGAAGAGCAGGACGTAGAACGGCGACAGCCCGAGCAGCGCCGGCGCGATCAGCGGGACCCAGGTGTCGATCAGCCCGAGCCAGCGGAACATCGTGAAGCGCGGGACGAGGAGCGCCGTGATCGGGATCATCAGCGCGGCGAACGACAGGCCGACGAGGATCGCCCTCGCCCGCCCGGCCACGAGCAGGAACGCGAAGCCGGCGAGCGACGCCACCAGCACGGCGATCGGAACGGTCACCGCCGCCACGAGCAGCGAGTTCACGGTGTGCAGCCCGAGGTCGACCAGGTCGAACGCGCGGTCGTAGCTGGTCACGGACAGCGGCCGCGGGATCAGCTCGGGCGCCCGGGGCGGCGGCTGGCCCGGCTCGCGGAGCGACCCGCTGAGCATGAACCACAGCGGCAGGAGGAACGCGACCGTGACAGCGATCCCGGCCGGCTGCCGCCAGCCTCCCCACCTGCGCTCGCCGGCCCTCACGTGCGGCCGAGTCTAGATCGAGTCGCTCAGCGCTCGGCGCGCTCGAAGAGCGGGCGGGTCGCCTCGTCGATCTCCGCGACCACCTCGTCGACCGGCTTCGCGAGGTACATGCCGTTCTCGAGGATCCCGTTTGTCGCGTCCTCGATCTCGGGCCAGGTGGAGACCGTCGGAAGGTGCCGGATGTGCTTCACGGCGTCGAGGAACACCTTCGAGTTCTTCGGCTTCTTGCTCGGATCGAGGAAGGCGTCCGACTCCGCGACCGACTTGAGCGAGGGCACCGTCCGGCCGGTGCGGGCGACGACCTCGGCGCCTTCGGGGCCGAGCGCGTACTCGACGAACCGCCAGGCGGCGTCCTTGTTCTCCGAGGCCTTGGTCATGCAGTACGCGTCCGAGTGGAGCACGTTCGCCGGCTCCGTGAAGAACGGGATCGACACCGCGTCCCAGTCGAAGTCGGCGGCCTCGCGCAGGCTCGGCACGGCGCGCCGCGAGTCCATGTACATCGCCATGCGGCCGTTCGCGAAGCGGCTCTCGTCGTCCTCCGCCTCGACCTCCTGGTCCGAGGGCGTGACGCCGTGGAGGGTGCGGAGCTGGAAGAAGGCCTCGAGGGCCTGCTTCTGCTCGGGGCCGTCCAGGGTCATGCGGGTCGGGTTGTCGGGGTCGTCGACGATCTCACCGCCGTTCGCCCAGACGAACGGGGCGACGCGGATGATCGACGGCTCGATGCCGAGGCCGAAGATCTCCGCCTGGGCGGTGTTCGCCGCCGGGAGGTCGGGATCCGCCCCGCGGACGGTCTGGCCGTTCTTGTCCCGCGTCATCTGCTGTGCCTTGAAGACGAGCTCGTTCCAGTGCATCCCGTCCCGCGGCGGAGGCACGCCGTACTTCTCGAACAGGTCCCGGTTGTAGTAGACGACGAGGCTCGAGATGTTCTGGGGCAGGCAGGTCTGCTCGCCGTCCCACTTGAAGGCCGCCAGCGCCTGCGGGAAGAAGTCGCCCTCCTCGAAGACCTCCGAGTCCTCCAGGTAGCCGGCGAGCGGCTCCAGGGCGTCGCGCGCCGCGAACTGGCCGTAGAAGCGGTAGTTCATGAGGAACAGGTCGGGCGGCGAGCCGCCGGCCAGGGACGTCGACAGGCGCGCTATCAGGTCTTCCCTGTCGCTCGCCTCGACGAGCTGGACGGCGATATCGGGCTCCTCCTTGTTGAACGAGGAGATGAGCGTCCGGTACGCGTTGATCTCCGCCGGGTCGCCGAAGATCAGGAAGCGGATCGACCCGGAGGCCTCTCCACCGGAGTCTCCGCCGCAGGCGCCGCCCGCGACGAGGGCGAGCACTGCGAGTGCTGTCAGGGCGACGGTCCGGAAGCGCACCACGGGGCCGCATTGATAGACGGATCGCTACCGCCGCGTCAAGAGCCAGTTTTTGGCTTGTTCAAGCCGTTTCTGGAGGTGCTTGCGTGATATCAGAGGCGGCGGCGCGCGCTATCACCCGCTAGAGCGGCAGCGAGAGCCGGAATGTTGCGCCACGTCCGGGCGCGGAGCGCACCTCGAGGGCGCCGCCGTGAGCCTCTGCGATCGACCGCGCGATGAAGAGGCCGAGCCCCGTGCCGGGCTTCGCGTGCTCGCCGACGTTGACGCGCCCGAACTTCTCGAAGATCACGCGCTGGTGCTCGGGCGAGATCCCTGGCCCGCGGTCGCGCACCTCGATCACCACCCGGCCGTCCGCGTTCTCGGCCTCGACCCGCACCTCGTCCCCGGGAGGCGAGTACTTGACGGCGTTGTCGATCAGGTTCACGAGCACCTGGCGCAGCCGGTCGCGGTCGCCGCGCACCGGCGGCAGCTGGTCGCGGACGACCGCCTCGACCGCGACCTCGTCCTGGGCGTGCCCGGCCGCCGCGGCCGAGTCGCGGACGAGCTGGGCCAGGTCGACGTCGGCAAAGGAGTAGCTGAACGTCCCCGCCTCGATCCTCGACGTGTCGAGCACGTCGCCGATCAGGTCGGCGAGACGCGAGGTCTCGTGCGCGATGAGCGCAAGGAACGCCTCGCGCTGCTCGGCGGTCAGCTCGCGCCAGCGCTGCTCGAGGGTTCGGGCCGAGCCGATCACGGACGCCATCGGGCTCCGCAGCTCGTGGGAGACGAGCGAGACGAAGTCCGCGCGGAGCGCCGAGAGCTTCCGCAGCTCCTCGACCGTCGTGCGCTCCGCCTCGTACGCGCGGATGTTCTGGACGGCGCTGCCGGCGAGCCGGCCGAGGAGGCCTAGCAGCTCGATCTCGCCGGCCCTGAACGCATTGGCCTCCCGGCGCACGACCGAGATCGCGCCGATCGTCTCGGCGCCGGTGAGGAGCGGGGCGAAGACGCGCGAGTGGAGGCCGAGCGCCAAGAACTCGCTCTCCTCGTCGTACCCGGGCTCGGACATGTCCTGCCGGTAGACGGTCTGCCCGCTCTTGACGACGTCCTCGACGACCGAGCCCGCGATCGGGCGCACGGTCCCGGGCGGGAAGACCGTCTCGGCCGCCTCACCCGCGACCGCGAAGACGCGCAGGTGGCCGTCCTCGACGAGCACGATCGCAGTCCGCTCGAACGGGAGGAGCCCGCGAAGCTCGCGGATGAAGGCGGCAAACGCCTGCTCGAGGTCGAGCGACGAGCCGAGCGCGCGGGCTGCGCGGTTCGTGGCGTCGAGGATGTCCGCGCGGCGGCCGAGCTCGTCCCGCAGCTCCTCCGCCTCGGCCGCGCGCTGGCGAGCCGCGGCCCGCTCGGTCCGGAGGCGGTTGACGAGCGAGCCGACCACGGCGCCGAGGATCAGCTGGACGCCGACCGGGAAGACGATCCGGTCGATGTCGAACTCCTGGGGCGGGAAGTGCTCCTCCCGCCACCACTCGGTGAACGCCAGGGCCCCGGCGGAGATCGCCGACATGACCATCGCGCCCGCGATCCCGTACCGCAGCGCCGCCTCGATCAACGGGATGAAGACGAGCTGGCGGACCGGTGTCCCCGGCTCGTACGTGAAGACGAAGACGTACCCGTAGACGACGACAGTGTCGAGCACGAGCGCCGCGAGCCCGATCCGGCGCCATGCGTCCTTGGACGGCACGCGGTAGGCCAGCACGAGGAGAACGACCGCGCCGACCGCCAGGAGGGCCGTGATCGCCCACGCCCACGGCTCGTAGCCCTCCGGGTAGTCCGACTTGAGCACCCCGACTTCGAGCACCGCGAACGGCACCGCGAGCAGGCGTACCCAGGCCATCCAGACCTCGGTCTTGGAGGATCGGGTCGCGTCCTGGGCCACGCGCCTACGAATTGTGCCGCGTAGCCAGGCGGGCGAGGGCCCATTCGGCGTGCTCACGGAGAAGCTCGTCGTCCGACTCCGCGTACCGTTCGGCGTGCCGGCGGTGCTCCGGGCTGCCGCTGTTGCCCAGCGCCACGAGCGCGTTGCGCCGGAGGTAGCGCGGATCGTTCCGCGGGACGAAGAGCCGTTCGTAACGGACGCGGAGCTCGGCGTCCTCCGCCTCGAGCCAGTCGACGAGCGAGACGTGCGGCTCGGCGCCGTCCGCCTGCACGCCCGCCCGGCGCTTCTCCACGCCGCGGTTCCAGGGGCAGACGTCCTGGCAGATGTCGCAGCCGTACACCCGGTCCTCGAGCGCCTCGCGGACCGGCTCCGGGATCGCGTGCCGTGACTGCGTCCAGTACGAGAGGCACCGGTTCACGTCGAGCACGCCGGGCTCGTCCAGCGCGTTCGTCGGACACGCGTCGATGCAGAGACGGCACGACCCGCAGTCGAGCCCGAGCGGCGGCGTCGGCTCCAGGCGGACGGTGGTGACGAGGGTCCCAAGGACGACCCACGAGCCGTGCTTCCGCGTGATCAGCAAGGTGTTCTTGCCGTAGAACCCGACCCCCGAGCGCGCCGCCGCCTCGCGGTCGACGTGCTGGTTCGCGTCGACGAGCACGCGGTACTCGCCGCCGAGCCGGCGTCCGAGCTCGTCGAGGCGCTCCCGAAGCTCGGCGTAGGCGTCGGTCCACGTGTAGCGCGGGAGCCGGCCCTGACCCGGCTCGAGCTCCGGGCCCTCGGCGTAGTAGCAGAGCGCGGCGGAGACGACGGTTCTGGCGTCTCGCAGCAGCGTCTCTGGATGGCACGAGACGTCCGGACAGGCCATCGTGAACTTCAGGTCGGCGAAGAGGCCGCGCTCCTTGCGCTCGGCGATGTGGCGCTCGGTGTCGCCGTACGGCGCGGCGGGGGCGGCGCCGATCGCGTCCAGCCCGAGCTCCTCGGCCAGCCGTTCGAGTTCAGCGGCCGTCATGAGCCTGATTCTGCCTAGAGTCGCGCCGGATGAAGGCGATCCGGATCCACGAGGACGGCGGCCCTGAGGTCCTGCGCTACGAGGACGCGCCGGACCCGGAGCCGGGGCCCGGCGAGGTCCTGATCCAGCTGCGGGCCGCGTCGCTCAACCGGCTCGACCTCTGGGTTCGTGCGGGGCTTCCGTCCGTGCCGAAGCCGCGGATCCTCGGCGCGGACGGCGCCGGCCTCGATCCGGGCGGCCGGCGGGTCGTCATCAACCCGGGGATCGAGCACGGCGACCGGATCAGCGTCGTCGGCGAGCACATGGACGGAACGCACGCCGAGCTGATCGCCGTGCCGAAGTCGAACGTCTATCCGATCCCGGACGAGCTCTCGTTCGAGGAGGCCGCGGCGTTCCCGCTCGTCTTCGAGACCGTCTACCGGATGCTGGTGACCCGGGCCGGGCTGCAGGCGGGCGAGTGGGTGCTCGTCTGGGGCGCCGGCAGCGGCATCGGGTCGTCGGCGCTCGTGATCGCCCGGGCGCTTGGGGCGCACGTGATCGCGACCTCGTCGAGCGACGCGAAGCTCGAGCTCGCGCGCGGGCTCGGCGCCGACGTGGTCGTCAACCACGCGACGGACGACGTCCTTGCGGCCGTGAAGGAAGCGACCGGCGGCCCCGGCGTGGACGTCGTCGTCGAGCATGTCGGCGAGGCGACCTGGCAGACGTCGCTCCAGGCGGTGCGACCGCACGGCCGGATCGCCGTCTGCGGCGCCACGACCGGGCCGAACCCGAAGGCGGCGCTCCACCGCATCTGGTGGAAGCAGCTGACGATCCTCGGCTCGACGATGGGCACGAACGAGGACTTCGAAGGTGCCTTCGAGCTCGTGAAGGGCGGGAAGGTGCGGCCGGTCGTCGACTCCGTCTTCCCACTCGCGGAGGCACGCGCCGCCCACGAGCGCATGGAGTCGGGCGAGCACTTCGGCAAGGTCGTGCTGCGGATCCCCGACTAGCGGCGCAGACGACCCTACTCGGGCGTGACGTAGGCCGCCGTCAGCCCGCCGTCGACGAGGAACGTCGCACCGTTCACATACGACGACTCGTCGCTCGCCAGGAACAGCGCGGCGTTGACGATCTCGCGCGGCTTCGCGAGCCGTCCCATCGGCAGGTGAATCCGGCGCCGCTCGTAGGCGGCCGGATCGTCTCCGAAGATCCGCAGGAGAAGCGGCGTCTCGACCGGCCCCGGGCAGAGCGCGTTGACCCGCACGCCCCGGCGGGCGAACTGCACGCCGAGCTCGCGTGACATCGACAGGACCGCGCCTTTCGACGCCGTGTACGAGATCTGCGACGTCGCCGCCCCGACGAGCGCCACGAACGACGCGACGTTGATCACCGAGCCTCCGCCCCGCTCGAGCAGGTACGGGATCCCGTGCTTGCAGCAGAGGTAGACGCCCTTGGTGTTGACGTCCTGGACGCGCTGCCACGCCGCCTCGTCGGTGTCCAGGATCGAGTCGTCGTCCGCGGGCGAGATGCCCGCGTTGTTGTAGAGGACGTCGATCCCGCCGTAGCGCTCCGCCGTCGCCGCGTACATCGCGCGGACGCTGTCCGAATCGGCCACGTCGACCTGGACCGCGAAAGCCTCCCGAGCCTCACCGGCCGCCTGCTCGGCCGCGGCGCCGTCCACGTCCGCGACGCAGACGCTCGCACCTTCGTCCGAGAAGAGCAGCGCAGCGTCCCGGCCCATGCCGCCCCCGGCGCCGGTGATGACGACGACCTTGCCGTCGAGCCGGCCCACTAGGCCTCTTCCGTCGCGATGTACACGTTCTTGACCTCGGAGTAGCCCTCGAGCGCGTGCATCCCGAGCTCCCGGCCGAACCCGGACTGCTTGAACCCGCCGAAGGGCGTCGAGACCCGGACGGACGTATTCGAGTTGACGGAGAGAACGCCCGTCTCCACCGCTCGAGCGACCCGCATCGCCCGACCGACGTCCCGGGTCCAGATCGACCCAGACAGCCCGAACGGCGTGTCGTTGGCGATCCGGACGGCCTCAGCCTCGTCCTCGAAGGGGATCACGGCGGCGACCGGGCCGAACACCTCCTCCCGCGCGATGCGGTCGTCGTTCGTCGCCTCCACGAGCGTGCAGGGGAACCAGAAGCCAGGATCGGACGGTGTGTTTCCACGGAAGGCAACGGTACCGTTCACGTAGGACGACACCTTCTCGCGGTGGTCCGCCGAGATCAGCGGGCCCATCTGGGTCGCAGCGTCCTCAGGGTCGCCGACGCGCACCGCCGCCGTCCGCACGACGAGCAGCTCCATGAACCGGTCGTAGACCCCGCGCTCGACCAGGATGCGGGAGCGCGCACAGCAGTCCTGTCCGGCATTGCCGAACACCGCGGAAGGCGCGCCGGCGGCAGCGGCGTCCAGATCCGCGTCCGCAAACACCACGTTCGCCGACTTCCCGCCGAGCTCGAGCGTGACGCGCTTGATCGTCCCGGCGGCACCTTCCATCACCGAGCGCCCCACCTCGGTCGAGCCGGTGAACCCGATCTTCGCGACGTCCGGGTGGTCGACCAGGCGCTGCCCGACGACCGAGCCGCGGCCCGCCACGACGTTGAGCACGCCCTCCGGCAACCCGGCCTCGAGCGCGAGCTCGCCGAGCCGGAGCGCGGTCAGCGGCGTCAGCTCGGCCGGCTTGAGGACGACGGTGTTGCCGCACGCGAGCGCGGGCCCGAGCTTCCAGCTGGAGATCGCGATCGGGAAGTTCCAGGGCACGATCAGTCCGACGACACCCAACGGCTCGCGGAAGGTCAGGTCGACGCCGCCGGCGACCGGGATCGTCTCGCCGTAGTGCTTGTCCACGGCCCCGGCGTAGAAGTGGAAGACGTCCGCGACCATCTGCACCTCGCCGCGGGAGTCGCCGATCGGCTTGCCGACGTTGCGCGTCTCGAGCAGCGCGAGCTCCTCGCCGTGCTCCTCCACCAGCCCGGCGAGCCGGCGGAGCAGGCGCGCACGATCGGCCGGGGTCACCGCGCGCCACGCCGGAAACGCGTCCTTCGCGCCGGCGACCGCGGCGTCCGTGTCCTCTGCCGTCCCCTCCGGGACCTCGGTGATCGCCTCTTCGGTCGCCGGGTTGACGACGACGGTCACCCGCGGGTCTCCCGGTAGCGCCTGGCCTCCTCGACGAACCCCTCGAAGAGCGCGAAGTCCTCGCCCTCCTCCGGGTGCCAGAGCACGCCCAGCGCGAACCGCTTCTCGGGATCCTCGAGACCCTCGACGACGCCGTCCTCCGCCCACGCGACCTCCCGCAACCCGTCGCCGATCTTGCCCATGCCCTGGTGGTGGTGGGACTTCACCGGCGCCCGGTCACCGAGCAGCGCACCGAGGCGGCTGTCCTTCTGGATGTCGACCGAGTGGTCCGAGAACGAGCCGGGATCGTGCTTGTGCCGCTCGTGCCCGAGCTCCTCCGGCAGGTGCTGGACGAGGTCGCCGCCCCGAACCACGTTCAGCAGCTGCGACCCGCGGCAGATCGCCAGCACCGGCATGTCGCGGTCGAGCGCCGCCTGCAGCAGGCGCAGCTCGGCCGCGTCCCGCTCCTTGCGCGGCGTGTCGGTCGCCTCGTGCGCGTCGGCGCCGTAGAGCTCCGGGTCGAGGTCGCCGCCACCGGAGAAGATCACGCCGTCGAGGACGTCGAGCGTCTCCTCGAGACCGTGATCCGACGGCGGCACGACGAGCGGCCGGCCGCCTGCCTTCTCGACGGCCCGGACGTATGCGAGCTGGATGACCGCCGCCTCCTCCGTCCACACGCCCCAGGTGACCGGCTCGGCGTACGACGTGATGCCGATCAGCGGCCTCATCCGCGCTCGAACAGCCGCTCGCGCTCGTAGCAGGTGACGACCTCGTCGAAGAGGCGCTGCTCCGTGCGCGCGTAGTTCAGGTAGTGGTCGACCACCTCGTCGCCGAGCGCTTGCCGCGCGATCGTGCTCTCCTCCAGGGCGGCGATCGCCTCCCGCAGGGAGTGCGGGAACCGCTCCGCGTCCGACTCGTAGGCGTTGCCCTCGAGCGGCGGCGGCAGCTCGAGCTCGTTCTCGATCCCGTAGAGGCCGGCGGCGAGCAACGCCGCGAAGGACAGGTACGGGTTCACGTCGCCGCCCGGGATCCGCGTCTCGGTGCGCATTGCCTTCCCCTCGCCCACGATCCGGAAGCCGCACGTCCGGTTGTCGTGGCCCCAGGCGAGCGTCGTCGGCGCCCAGCTGCCGGCCGAGTACCGCTTGTACGAGTTGATCGTCGGCGCCATGAAGATCGCGAGATCCTTCAGCGCCGCGATCTGGCCGGCCAGGTACCGCTCGAAGATCTCGGACTCTCCGGCGAAGGCGTTTTCGCCGTCACGCCAGAGGCTCGAGTGGATGTGGCAGGAGCTGCCGATCCAGGTGTGGTCCGGCTTCGCCATGAACGTGATCGAGCAGCCGTTCAGGTGCGCGATCTCCTTGGCGCCGTTCTTGTAGACGGTGTGGTTGTCCGCCATGGTCACCGCATCGGCGTAGCGGAAGTTGATCTCGTGCTGTCCGGGCCACGCTTCGCCCTTGGAGCTCTCGACGCGGATGCCCGCCGCCTGCATGCCGTTGCGGATCTGCCGGATCAGCGGCTCGTCGTAGGTGGTCGCGAGGATGTGGTAGTCGAGGATGTACGGGACCGACGGCGTCAGGTCGCGGTAGTGCTTCGCGTGCGCCTCGGCGTACGACTCCTTGAGCACGAAGAACTCGAGCTCCGAGCCGAACATCGGCGCGAGGCCGAGCTCCTCCGCGCGCGCGACCTGGGCCTTGAGGACCTGGCGCGGCGACGGGTTGACGTCGGCCCCGTCGTGCTTCAGCACATCGGAGAGCACGAGTGCCGTCCCCTCGAGCCAGGGGATGCGGCGAAGCGTGTCCATGTCGGGCCGCAGCCGGAAGTCGCCGTAGCCCTGGTCCCAGCTGGCGAGTGCGTAGCCGGGCACCGGGTCCATCTCCATCTCGAGGGCGAGCAGGTAGTTGCAGCCCTCGGCGCCGTGGTCGACGGTGTCCTCCAGGAAGAACTCCGCCTGGACGCGCTTGCCCATGAGGCGTCCTTGCATGTCGGTGAAGGCGACGACGACCGTGTCGATCGCGCCGCTCTCGACATCCGCCCGCAGCTCGTCGAGGGAGATCACGAGCGCGAGAGTAGTCCGGCGATCAGGTCGCGATCAAACCGGTGCGCGAGCTCGTCGGCCCGGGAGAGGCGCTCCGCCGGGAGCGTGGTGGTCACCGCGGCGCAGTAGAGTCCCGCCGCCTTCGCCGCCGCGACGCCCGCCTCCGAGTCCTCGATCGCGGCTGCATCGGCCGCCTCGACGTCCAGGCGCTCGAGCGCGAGGAGGTAGCCCTCCGGGTCTGGCTTGCTGCGCGAGATGTCGTCTTCGGCGACAAGGACCGCGACGAGCTCGCGCACGCCGGCCGCGTCAAGCACCGGCTCGATCTCGGCCCGCGCCGACCCCGAGACGACCGCCACGACCGTCTGCTCGGCGGCGAGTCGCACCGCCGCCCGGGCCTCCGCATCGATCGTCGAGCCGTCCGCCAGCTCCCTGTACCGCTCCGTCTTCCGCTCGAGCAGGCGCGGGTCGTCGCGGCCGAGCCACATGTGGATGATCTCGCGGTCGGAGAAGCCGGCAAGCTGCTCGTAGTACTCGTCCTCGGTGACCGGCTTCCCGGCCTCGGCGAACAGCTCCTGGAAGATCCCGCAGAGGACGGGCTCGTCGGCGGAGAGCGTCCCGTTGAAGTCGAGGAGGAGCGCGCGCACCGGAGGAGCTTAGGATCGCCGCGTGCGGGCGGAGGAGATAGCCGGGCGTGTCTGGCCGGACCGGGAGCTCGAGATCGAGCCGCTCGGCGGCGGGATCACGAACCACAACTTCGTCGTGCGGGTGGACGACGAGGCGTTCGTGCTCCGCATCGCCGGCGCCGACACCGACCTGCTCGGGATCGACCGCGAGGCGGAGCGCGCGGCCGCCGAGATCGCTGCCCGTCTTCGCGTCGGCCCGGAGGTGGTCGGGTTCGTCGAGGGCTCGCTGATCACGCGTTTCGTCGAGGGCGTGCCGGTCCCGGTCGAGGAGATCCGCCGCCCTGGCTGTCTCCGCGAGGTCGCGACGCTGCTCCGGCGCGTCCACGAAGGGCCGGAGTTCCCCTCCCGGTTCGACTCCTTCCGCGTCGTCGAGCTCTACCGCGACACGGCCGAGCGGAACGGCGTCCGGATCCCCGACGCCTACGTCGAGGCCAAGGAGCGGGCCGACCGGTTCGAGCGCGAGCTCGGCACGCAGCCGCAGCGCCCCTGCCACAACGACCTCTTGAACGCGAACTTCATCCGCAGCCCCGACGGCATCCGCATCGTCGATTGGGAGTACGCCGGCATGGGCGACGTGTTCTTCGACCTCGCGAACTTCTCCGTCAACCACGAGCTGACCGAGGAGCAGTCCGACCAGCTGCTCGGCGCCTACTTCGGCGAAGTGGGCGAGGAGCATCGCGAGCACCTCCGCTCGATGCGGTTCATGTCCGACTTCCGCGAGGCGATGTGGGGCGTCCTCCAGCAGGGGATCTCGAAGCTCGATTTCGACTACGCCGACTACGCCAACCGCCACTTCGCGCGGGCACTGGCGTGAGCGACCGCGCGCGAGTCGTCGTCATCGGCGGCGGCGTCGGCGGCTGCGCCGTCCTCTACTGGCTCACCAAGCTCGGCTGGGACGACGTCGTCCTCGTCGAGCGCGCAGACCTCACGAGCGGCTCCACATTCCACTCGGCGGGCCTGGTCGGCCAGCTTCGCGGGTCGCTCAGCCTCACGAAGATGATGATGAGCTCGGTCGACCTGTACCGGACGCTCGGCGCCGAGGTCGGCCTCGAGACCGGCTGGAACGAGGTCGGCTCCCTGCGGCTGGCCTCGTCGGAGGAGCGGATGGAGGAGCTCGCCCGCCAGGCCGGCTGGGCAAAGACCTTCGGGCTGCCGCTCGAGCTGATCTCGGCGGACGAGGCGCAGCGGCTGTTCCCGCCCATGTCGACGGACGGCGTGCTCGGCGCCGCGCACCTTCCGACCGACGGCTACATCGACCCGAGCCAGCTGACCTTCGCCCTCGCGGAAGGCGCACGGCGCGGCGGTGCCGACATCCGCACCAACACGCGGGTGACGGCGATCGAGGTCGACCGCGGCCGGATCCGCGCGGTCGAGACCGACAAGGGCTCGATCGAGACGGAGATCGCCGTCAACGCAGGCGGGATGTTCGCGGCGGAGATCGGGCGGCTCGCCGGCGTCACGGTGCCGGTGATCCCGATGGCGCACGAGTACCTCGTCACGCGCCCGGCGGACCTGCCGCTCGACCTGCCGACGATGCGCGACCCGTCGCTCCTCGTCTACTTCCGCGGCGAGTCCGGCGGCCTCGTGATGGGCGGCTACGAGCGCAGCCCGGCCCCGTGGGGCCTCGACGGGATACCGCCGGACTTCAACGGCCGGTTGCTCGAGGAGGACTGGGACCGGTTCCAGGAGCTGATGGAGAACGCGATCGTCCGCGTCCCGATGCTGGAGGAGGCCGAGGTCGTCCGGCTCGTGAACGGACCGGAGGCGTTCACGCCGGACGGCGAGTTCATCCTCGGCCCGACCGATGTCCGCGGGTTCTGGACCGCCGCCGGCTTCTGCGCGCACGGCCTCGCCGGCGCCGGCGGCATGGGGAAGCTCGTCGCCGAGTGGATCGTGGAGGGCACGCCGAGCCTCGACGTCTGGGAGATGGACTCTCGACGCTTCGGCCGCCACTACCGGAGCCGCGACTACACCCTGGCGAGGACGCTGGAGGTCTACTCGACCTACTACGACGTCAAGTACCCGGGCCACGAGCGCGAGGCCGGCCGGCCGCTCCGCCTCTCGCCGGCCTATCCGCGACTGGCGGAGCTCGGCGCGGCGTTCGGGGAGAAGTCGGGCTGGGAGCGCGCGAACTGGTTCGAGCCGAACGCCGCGGCCGGCGACGAGTCGCTCCGGCCGCGGGGCTGGGCGGGGAGGCTCTGGTCGCCTGCGATCGGCGCCGAGCACCGCGCGACCCGCGAGGCCGCCGCGATCTTCGACGAGAGCTCGTTCGCGAAGATCGAGGTCTCGGGCGAGGGGGCCGCCGACTTCCTCGAGCGGCTGTGCGACAACCAGGTCGCGCGCGACGTCGGCGCGATCACGTACACGTCGATGCTGAACCCACGCGGCGGGATCGAGTGCGACTTCACGGTCACGAGGCTCGCCGAGAACCGGTTCCGCATCGTCACGGGCACGGCGTTCGGCCAGCACGACCTCGCCTGGATCCGCTCGCACGCCCCCGAAGACGGCTCGGTGCGCGTCGAGGACCTGACCTCGCAGCTGGCCTGCCTCGGGATCTGGGGACCGAGGTCGCGCGAGATCCTCGAGCCGCTCACCGGGCCGCTCGACTTCCCGTACATGCGGGCCCGCGAGCTCGCGGTCGGCGTCGTGCCCTGCCTCGCGCTGCGGGTGACCTACGTCGGCGAGCTCGGCTGGGAGCTCTACTGCCCGAGCGAGTTCGGCCTCCGCCTCTGGGACACGATCTGGGAGGCCGGCCGGGACCACGGCCTGGTCGCGGGCGGCTACAGGGCGATTGACTCCTGCCGGCTCGAGAAGGGCTACCGCGTCTGGGGCGCCGACATCACCCCGGAGGACACGCCCTGGGAGGCCGGCCTCGGGTTCGCCGTCAAGCTCGACAAGGGCGACTTCATCGGACGGGACGCGCTCGTCGAGCGCCGGGAGCCGGGGCGCCGCCTGGTCTGCATCACGCTCGAGGACCCCCGCTCGGTCGCACTCGGCTCCGAGCCGGTGCGGATCGAGGGCGAGACCGTCGGCCGGGTCACCAGCGGCGGCTACGGCTACACGGTCGAGCGCTCGATCGCGTACGCGTACGTCCCCGCCGCGAGCTCCGAGGCCGGGACTCCCGTCGAGATCGAGATCTTCGGCGAGTGGATCGGCGGCGAGATCGCACGCGAGCCGCTCTACGACCCCGAGGGCGCCCGCGTCCGATCAAAGGCGAATTGACACGAGCACCGAAAAGGTGGGTCAATTGCGCGACATCGACAACGGAGGCCTGCATTGAGTACCGATCCTGCGGCTGAACGGCCGAGCGACTACCTGGACGACGAGCGCCTGCTCCACCGGCTCGGCTACGCCCAGGAGCTGTTCCGCTCCATGGGCGGGTTCCAGAACTTCGCGATCTCCTTCACCATCATTTCGATCCTCGCCGGCTGCCTGACGTCGTACTTCATCGCGTTCAACAACGGCGGCCCGATCGCGGTGACCTGGGGCTGGCTGCTCGTCGGGGGGTTCTGCATCATCGTCGCGCTGGCGATGGCGGAGATCGCCTCGACGTACCCGACAGCCGGCGGCCTGTACTACTGGGCCTCGCGCCTCGGGAGCCCTGCCTGGGGCTGGTTCACGGGCTGGTTCAACCTCCTCGGCCAGATCGCCGTCACCGCAGCGATCGGGTACGGCTGCGCGATCTTCATGACCTCGCTGCTGAACCTCGTCACGAACGGCGGGTACCCGAACACCGTTCGCTGGATCTTCTTCACCTACAGCCTGATCCTGGCCGGAGCCGGTCTGATCAACATGATGAAGGTGCCGATCACGGCGATGCTGAACACGGTTTCGGCGTGGTGGCACATGGTCGGCGTGCTGACCATCGTCGGCGTGCTGATCATCGTTCCCGACAACCACCAGTCCGTCGGGTACGTCTTCGGCGAGACGATCAACAACTCGGGCTTCTCGGGCCAGAACTTCAGCAGCATCGTCTTCTGGTTCGTGTTCGGGATCGGGCTCCTGATGGCGCAGTACACGATCACCGGCTACGACGCCTCCGCGCACATGAGCGAAGAGACGAGGCAGGCGTCGAGGGCGGCGGCCTGGGGCATCGTGATGTCCGTCGTCGTCTCGGTGATCTTCGGCTTCATCCTGCTCGTGGCCGTCACGTTCGCGGTCCCCGACACCCAAGGGACGCTCGACGCCGTCGCGAACGCCGTCACCTACATCTGGCTCACGTCCATGTCGGAGGGCTGGGCCGAGTTCCTGCTCTTCATCGCCGTCGTCGCGCAGACGTTCTGCACGATCGCCTCGGTGACGTCCGCATCACGGATGAACTTCGCGTTCTCGCGCGACCGGGCCGTCCCGGGGCACCAGCTGTGGCGCAAGGTCTCGAAGCGTGAGCGGATTCCGATGTACTCCGTGTGGTTCATCGTCGTCCTGTCGTGGGCACTGATGCTGCCAACGCTGTCGAACGCAGCGGTCGGCTACCTCGTCGGAACGTCGATCGCGGTGATCGGGCTCTACATCGCCTTCGCCCTGCCGATCCTTCTTCGGCTGCGGCGCGGCGACGACTTCGAGCACGGCGCCTGGAGCCTCGGGAGGCACTACAAGTGGGTCGACGTCCTCGCGCTGCTCTGGATCGCGCTCATCTGCATCCTCTTCCTGATGCCGACCGTGCCGGGCGGGATCCCGTGGAACGACGCGTTCGACTGGAACGTCGTCAACTACGCGCCTCTCACGGTGGGCGGAGCGCTCCTGTTCTTCGGCGGCTGGTGGCTCATCTCCGCGAAACGGTGGTTCACCGGGCCGGTGGTTCAGGGCACGGAGGAGGAGCTGGAGCGGATCGAGCGCGAGTACGAGCCGGGAGGAACGGCCACGACCGCCTCACCCGCGAGCTAGCCGCACGTCGCTTCGAGAGAGAGCGGGGCTTCGGCCCCGCTCTTCGTTCGGGTCTCTAGCCGTTCGCAGTCAGGGGGCTGGAGGCCGGGCGGGCCGGAGCCCGGCTCCGCCGGCCGCGAGGCGCCCGGCCAGCGAGCGGCTCTCGAGCCGTTCGCTGGGACGTTGCTGGCTGTGCGCGGCCAGAGGGGATAGTGCTTCAGCACAGACCCGGAGAGCCGCGTGCGGCCAGCGGCGTCAGGGGGCCGGAGCCCGGCTCCGCCGGGCGGGAGGCGCCCGGCCAGCGAGCGGCTAGCCGAAGCCGAGGATGAACTTGGCGTCGTCGGACATCTTCTCCGGCGACCAGGGCGGGTCCCAGGTCAGCTCGGTCTCGACCTCCTCGACACCGGGAACCTGGCGCGTGACCTCGTTGATCTGCTCGTCGATCATCGGGCCGACGGGGCAGCCCATCGAGGTCAGCGTGTAGATCACCTTGACCTTCGGGCCGTCGACCTCGACGTCGTACATGAGCCCGAGGTCCACGATGTCCATCCCGAGCTCGGGATCCTCGACCTGGCGGAGCGCCTCGACGACGTCGTCTCTCGTGGCCACGGTCTGAGGGTACCCCAGGAGGGCTTGGCGCCCTCCTAGAAGCCGGGGAGCCGAACCTCTTCGCGGCGCTCGCGCTGGAAGAAGTGGATGCCCTCGGTGAAGCGCACCCAGTTGCAGCGCGTGCACATGACGAGCGTGTGCGTCCAGGCGCTGTCCGCGCGGAACCGGACGCCGCGCAGCAGGTCGCTGTTCGAGACCCCGGTCGCGCACACGATCGCGCGCTCCGGCGCCAGGTCGTCGGTCGCGAAGATCCGCTCCACGTCGTCGATCCCCTGCTCGCGCGCCTCGTCGATCTCCCGGCGCGAGACGGGCCACAGCTGCGCCTGGAGCTCGCCGCCGAGGCAGCGGAGCGCCGCCGCCGCGAGGACGGCCTGCCGCGTCCCGCCGATGCCGACCGCGAGGTGGTCGTTCGTCCCGCGGACGGCCGCGGAGATCGACGCGGTGACGTCGCCGTCCTGGATCAGCTTGATGCGCGCTCCGGCCGCGCGGATCTCCTCGATGAGGTCGTGGTGCCTCGGCCGCTCGAGGACGATCGTCGTGATGTCCCCGACCCGCCGGCCGAACGCCTCTGCGATCGCCTGGATGTTCTCGCCCACCGGCTTGCGGAGGTCGATGTGGCCTCGGGCGACGGGGCCGACGGCCATCTTCCGCATGTACATGTCCGGCAGCGTCTGCAGCGACCCCGGCTCGCCGACCGCGATCATCGACATCGCGCCGCTCCCGCCGCGGGCGACGATCCCGCTCCCCTCGAGCGGGTCGACGGCCAGCTCCACCGCCTCCCCGCCGGCGCCGAGTTTCTCGCCGGCCTGCAGGCGCTCCGCCTCGCCGGCGGCCCCGATCACGACGGTCCCGTCGATCGGCAGCTGCTCGAGCGCCTCGACCATCCCCGAGGTCGCCGCCTCCTGCGCGGCGGCCTCGTCGGCCCGTCCGAGCCAGCGCGCGCTCGCCAACGCTGCGCGCTCCGTCCCACGCGCGAAGTTCTCGCAGAGACAGTCCCGGACGGTCTCGCCCGCGACGGCGGCCTCGGCGGTCCTCGGAGCCGTGTCGGTCACGACGAGACCTTCTGTACCCGGTCGGCCGCTTCCAGAACGAGCTCGAGCACGCCGCCGATCGCCTTCTCCCGCTCGGCGTTCTCGATCACCGGGACGCGCTCAACCTGCGCGCGCTCGACGATGTAGTCCTGCAGGTAGCGGATGTCGCCGAGGCGCTCGAGGTACTTGTCGAGCGGGCGCACGCCCTCCGACGAGATGTCGCGGATCCAGAAGTGCCCCGCGTGCGTCTCCTCGTTCGCGATCGTGACCACGCACTCGACGACGACCGCGTTCTCCATGCGCGGGAGCATGCCGGGGACGAGGTGCACGCCCTCGATCACCATCGACCAGCCCTCCTCGAGCGACCGCTCGATTGCCGCCTGCACGCCGACGAGGACGTGGCGCGTCTGCTCCAGGAACCCGTGGAGGAGCGGGTCGACCTCCTCCTCCTGCGCCGTCGGCAGCGCGCGGCCTGCGTCGAAGCTCGAGTAGTGGATCGCCGGCAGGAACTCCGGCGTGAACAGTGCCCGCATCGTCTGCCGGACGAAGTCGGTCGACGTCACGCGCGTGATCCCCAGCCGGTACGCGACCTCGGCGGCGATCGTCGACTTCCCCGTTCCCGTCGCGCCGCCGATCAGGATGATCAGCGGGACCTCGAGCTCGTCCAGCTCCTGGTAGCGGCGGAGCCGGCCGATCGCAAGGCCTCCCTCCGCCTCGCCGAGCACCTCCACCGCAAGCTCCTCCATCCGGTCGAACTCCGCGGTGTGCTTCCCGCTCGCGGCGAGGTCCTGCTCGATCCGGCGGGCCACCTCGTAGGACCGCTCGACGCCGAGACCGGTCCGCATGAGCGCGCGCGCCATGAGGCCCTTCGAGTACGGGTGCTCGTCGGTCCCGAGGTGGAGCGGATCGATGCGGCGACGCTCGGGCATCAGGCGACCGGCTCGACCTCGGCGACATCGGCCAGCGCGCGGAGCTCGTCGTCCAGGCTCGGCTGGCCGTCGAGCGGGACGACGTCGTTGTCGGCGAAGACCACGGGAATCCCGCGCTCCGACGCCGCCTCGCAGACGACGTCGATCGCGGCGGCCTTGATCTCGACGAGGAACACGTCGGCCTCTGCCCGCCGAACGTCCTCGCGGAGAGCCTCGCGCCGGGAGAGGTTGCAGGAGACCGTCACCTCGCCCGCGCCGTGCTGGTCGCGCAGGTGCCGCTCGAGCAGGCCGGCCGCACCGGGGTCGGCCGTCGTGAAAAACGCGACCCGCTTGCCCTCGACCGGCTCGACCGGGCGCGGCCGGAGCACGGTCGCGACGACCGGGATGTCCTTCACCTCACGGATCGCGTCGGCAACCTCGGCGTGGCCGCTCCCCTCCTCCGCCATCGTCAGCACGACGAGGTCGGAGACGAGGATCCGGTAGGAGTTGAGGTAGCCGGTGACGAGCTCCGGCGGCTGGTGTGCCCCGGCGACGAGCACCCGCTTCCGCACCGCGACCGGCGGGATCGCCGCGCCGCTGCCGTCGAAGATCACGAACTCGGGGCTGCGGCCCAGCGCCAGCTCGACGCCCTCCTCGACGTTGCTCGTCCACGGCACGCCGGCCAGTCCACCGCCCGCCCGCCGGCAGCCGATCGTCGGGACGCCGGACAACGCCGCCGTCTCGAGGTAGTCGGACGCCGCATGCGCACCGGCCCTCGAGAGGGCAAGGAGGTCCTCGACGGTCGGTCGGACCTCGGCGACCTGCGGCTCCGCTGGCCCGCCGCGGCCCATCGCGACCACGACGAGGTCGCGGTCGCCGGCGAGGAGGCGCGACACGTACCCGGTCACCGCGGTCTTGCCCAGGCGCTTCCCGGTCCCGATCACGGCGAGGGACGGGAGGTCGAACGGCAGGTAGTCCGGCACGCGGAGGACGAAGTCTGCGCCCTCGTACGCGACGCCGCGCGCGAGGAACCGGCTGGCGAGACGGAACCGCTCGACCGGGCCGAGCACGGGCTCGTCCGAGACGTCGACCGCGACCTCCGGCTCGAAGCGGGCCACGGCTTCCTCGAGGTCGTGCACGACCGGGACGCCGTAGTCGTCCCCGCCCACGAGCTTTTCCGTCCCACCGACGAGGAACGCGCCGACGACGTCGTGCGGCAGCTCGCGCAGCGCGTCGCGCACCACCGGCGCGTAGTGCTCGCCGTCGATCAGGGCGACGGCCCTCACCGCGTCGTCACCTCCGTCTCGATCCGCGCCGTGTACTTCTCGAACGCCCGCGTCTCGAGGGAGAACTGGATGATCCGCTCCTGCCCGTGGAACGGGTACTTGCGCCAGACGTCCACGTGCTGCCCGTGGACCTCGACCACGTTGTAACAGGGACGCGTGTTGCCCCTGAGCCGGATCGAGGACACCGTGCCGGTGTTGACAACGAACATGTTCTCCAGCCGCCACGCGTAGGGCACGTGCTTGTGGCCGGACAACACCAGGTCGACCTTGGCGCCCTGGAGGCACTCGATGACGTCGCCGGCGTCGTAGACGATGTTCCGCTCCCGCCCGGTCCCCGGCACCGGCAGCAGGTGGTGGTGCATGACGAAGATCCGCAAGTCGGACGGGTGCGCCGCGTACTGCTCCTCGATCCAGGCGTAGCGTCCGCGCCCGATCGAACCGTGGTCGAGGTCGGGCTCGCTCGAGTCGACGGCGACGACCGTGATGCCCTCCATCGTCAGGACCGAGTGCCGGTCGCCGAACAGCTCCTCGAAGTGCAGGTAGCCGACGTTCCTCGAGTCGTGGTTTCCCGGGATCACGACCCTGCGCTCGCAGTGGAGGCGATCGAGGTACTCGCGCGCCATCAGGTACTCCTGCTTGAAGCCGAACGTCGTCAGGTCGCCGGAGCAGATGATCAGGTCGGGCTCGAGCTCGTTGATCTCCGCGACCGCCCGCTCCATCAGGCTCGGCACGAAATCCGGGCCACCGCAGTGGATGTCCGAGATGTGGGCGATCGTCGTCGACCCGTCGCGGCCCGGCATGGGTCGAAGTGTAGGGCGTGGCGCGTGAGGGGGCGGTGTCCGAGGCCGTCGCTATTCTCGGTCGCGGGTGGCCGGAAAAATCCCCGATTTCCAGGCATATCGTGGCGACAGGGAGCCGCGGTTCGCGAACGAGTACGAGCTCGAGTGCGCGAAGCTCCTCGACTACTACGAGATCCCGTGGCTCTACGAGCCGCACACCTTCGTCCTGGAGGAGGACGCGGACGGCCGCGTCGTCGAGGCGATGGCGCCCGATTTCTACCTGCCCGAGCAGAATCTCTACGTCGAGCTGACGGTGATGAAGCAGTCGCTCGTGACCCGGAAGAACCGCAAGTTGCGGAAGCTTCGTGAGCGGTATCCGGACGTGAACGTGAAGCTCTTCTACCGTCGGGACATCGAACGGCTGGCACGGCGATACCGACTGGATCTGGCGTCCTAGAAGACCCTCGGATCGGAGAGGTGTACCTCTCGACCGAGGACATCCAGGCTCGTGTCGAGGAGCTCGGCGCCGCGATCGCCGCGGACTACGAGGGCCGCGAGCCGGTCCTCGTCTCGTCGCTGAAGACGGCGATCGTCTTCCTCTCCGACCTCTCGCGCGCGGTCTCGATCCGCCACAGCCTCGACTTCATCGCGCTCGCCGGCTACGACGGCAACGGGGGCAGCGGCGGACGGGTGCGCCTCTTGAAGGATCTCGAGGTCAGCATCAGGGGGCGGGACGTGCTCCTCGTCGAGGACGTGGTCGACACGGGCATGACGCTCAACTTCCTCGTCAAGACCTTCGCCCTCCGCGAGCCGAAGTCGCTCGCGGCCGTCGCGCTGCTGGACCGGCCCTACCGGCGGCTGGTCGAGGACCTCCCCGTGCGCTACGTCGGGTTCACGGTGCCGGACGAGTTCTTCGTCGGCTACGGCTTCGATCTCGAGGGCCGCTGGCGCAACCTCCCGGATCTCCGGCTTCTGAAGGCCTAGCCCGCCGCGGAACGGGACGCGAGACTTTCATCGAAACGACCGGCCGCCCAAGAAGGGCGGCCGGCGCCGTCGGGAGACGACATGCCGCAAGCCAAGAGCGCGCGAGGCTTGCAGCGCGGAAACTATAAACGCCCTGCTTTGAAAACGGGGGATTTTCTACGGGGACGCCCCTCC
>DATBMH010000084.1:0-30775 GCA_036554945.1 Gaiellaceae bacterium
CCGTCGCCGCGCGGGAGGACGGCCGCGTCGCACGCGCCGAAGAGCTCGGCGACCTCGTCGTCCGGCACGAAGCCGAGCCGGGCCCGCACCCGCGGGTCCCGCTCGGCCTCCTGCGCGAGCCGCGCCAGCCGCTCGGCCTTCGCACCCCCGGCGAGCACGAGCGTGGCGTCCGGCAGCTCCGCGGCGGAGAAGGCGTCGAGCAGCAGCTCGAGCTCCTTGTACGCGCGGAGGTCCCCGAAGCAGAGGAAGGTGAAGGAGCCCGGTTCGATCCGCAGCGCTGCCCGCACATCGGCGCGAGAGCGGCCCGCGGGGTAGACGCCGACGTACGAGCCGTGCGGGATCACGTGCACGTCCGCGGCGCGGCGCCCGAACGCCTCGCGGGCCTCCTGCGCCGTCGCGCCGTCGTGCGCGATCAGGACGTCGGCCGCCGCCGCCAGGACGCGCGCGCCGAGCCGGTCGAGCCGCGGGCTCGCCGTCTCGTGCGGCCGAACCTGGTGAATCGTCCACGCGATGCGGTAGCCGAGCACCTTCGCCGCGACCAGGCGCAGCGAGAAGAGCGCCAGCAGCGGCCACGAGCGCCACGCGTCGCGCTTCCGGTGCCCGTACCGGTAGTAGGCCTCCGGCCAGTGGAAATGGAGCAGCGCGACCGTCTTCCGGTGGCGCCAGAACCACCTCAGCCTGAGCCGCGGCCGGGCCTCCAGCGTGAGCCCCGAGCGCGCCAGCTCCGCGTAGAGCAGCCGCTGGTACGGATTCGCGTCGAGCACCGGCGGGAGGCTCGCGATGCGCGTTCTGGGCGCTGCGAAGACGGCGCCGGCGGAGGCCGGCTGGTCGAGCGATTCGCGGGCAGGCGCAGCTGTGGACATCCCGCTTCTGACGCTAGTGCCGCGTCCGTCGGGTGCCTATGGACGGAGTGCCAGATCTGGCTAGCCGGACGGCTAGGTTGCAGGGAAAACGCTGGCCCAACGTCCCGTAGGAAGCGGGTTCGCGCGCTTCTACCATCGAAGTTGTGCTCGATCCCGTGTACGCAGCGCCGCCGGACCCGCGCGACCTCCTGTCGCCGCGCGAGCTCGAGGTCCTCGAGATGGCCTCGCTCGGGCTGACCAACAGCGAGATCGGACGGCGCCTGCACGTCAGCGTCCACGCGGTGAAGTTCCACCTTGCGGCGATCTACCGGAAGCTCGGCGTCGCAAACCGGACGGAAGCTGCGGTTGCCTACCTTCGCTCGACCAGCGCCCGTCCCGCTGCCGGAGACCTGACGGCCTAGCCTCATGGATCTCGCGCTGTTCTTCCGCGTCCTCTGGCGGTTCAAGGCGATCGTGCTCCTCGGCCTGTCGCTCGCCTTCGCGCTCGCCTTTCTCTCCTACGTGAAGGTCGACTTCTCGAACGGGAAGATGACCTACCGCGAGCACGAGCAGTGGGAGAGCCTCTCGACCCTGTTCGTCACCGATCCGGACTTCACGCTCAGCTCGGTCGGCGGCTCGGGGACGACGGACGCCGAGGCCGCAGCTGCGGCCGCACAGCGGATGCTGTCGCTGACGGCGCTCTACATGCAGCTCGCGACCGCCGACCCGGTGCTCCGGATCATGGCGAAGGAGAAGCCGATCAACGGCGTCGTGCAGACCTTCCCGATCACCTCGACCGGCGACGGTCGCGGCGACCCGCTGCCGATGATGACGTTCTCGGCGATCTCGTCGACGCCGGCGGCCTCGCACGAGCTGGCGCAGCGGCACATCAAGTCGTTCCTGCAGTACCTGAAGCTCGACCAGGACCGCCGTCAGGTCTCCGAGGCCGAGCGCGTGAAGGTCGAGATCGTCCGCCAGCCGCAGGCACCGGTGCTCCTCGTGCCGCGCAAGAAGACACGGCCGATCGTCGTCTTCCTGACGGTGGCCATCGCCACCTTCGGGCTCGCGTTCATCCTCGAGAACATGCGGCCGCGCGTCCGCGCCCTGCCCGGCGAGGGCCGGCAGCAGGTCCCGGCGGCCTCCTCTCGGCGCCGGACGGCGTAGTCCCTCATGCGAGCGCTGCTCGGGGGAGCGGATCGCGGGCCGGTCGTCGCGGCGACGTTCGTCTTCGGTGCGCTCTCCATCCTGACGACGACCGTGCTCACGGGGTCCGCGGTGGCCGAGCTGGCGCCGCTGATCGCGGTCTCGGTGATCCTCGTGATCGCCCACAAGCGGCTGCTCGCCTGGCCGGCGCTGCTCTCGGGCCTCGTGCTCGTGATCCTGTTCATCCCGATCAAGCGCTACTCGCTGCCGGGACACCTCCCGTTCGAGCTCGAGCCGTACCGGATCTACGTCGCCGTCGTGGCGATGTTCTGGCTCGCGGCGCTGCTCGTCGACCCGCGCGTGCGGTTCCGGGGAAGCGGGCTGGAGGTGCCGCTGTTCATGTTCGTCGCCGCGGCGCTCGGCTCCGTGATCTTCAACGGCGCCCGGATCACCGAGCTCGACGTCCACACCGAGGTGACGAAGCAGCTGACGTTCTTCGCGAGCTTCCTCGTCGTCTTCTACCTCATCGTCAGCGTCATCCGGACGCGGGAGCACGTCGACCGGATCGTGCGCGTGCTCGTCGGCTGCGGCGCCGTGGTCGCGGGGCTCTCGATCGTCGAGTCGTGGACGGGCTACAACGCCTTCGACCACATCGACAGCGTCCTGCCGATGCTCCAGCACGTCGACGCGCCCGAGTCGAGCGAGCGCGGAGGCAAGCTCCGGGTGATGGGCTCGGCGCAGGGGTCGATCGCGCTCGGCGCCGCCCTCGCGATGATGCTGCCGCTCGCCGCCTACCTCGGGCTGCGGGCGCGGCGCTGGTTCTGGTGGGCCGCGGTCGCGGTGATGGCGCTCGGCGCGCTCGCGACGCTCTCGCGCACCAGCATCCTGATGCTGATCGTGATCCTCGCCGTCCTGCTGTGGCTCCGGCCGAAGCAGGTGCGGAGGTTCTGGCCGGTGCTGCTCCCGGCGGTGATCGTCGTCCACCTGCTCCTGCCGGGGACGATCGGGACGCTCCGCTCGTCGTTCTTCCCGAAGGAGGGCCTGCTGGCGCAGCAGTCGGAGAACGCCGGCGCGCGCGGCAGCGGCCGGGTCGCCGACCTCGGGCCCGCGCTGGACGAGTTCTCGCAGACGCCGGTCTTCGGCCAGGGCTACGGCACGCGCCTCACCGGCCGCGACAAGCAGAACGCCCAGATCCTGGACGACCAGTGGCTGAAGACGCTGCTCGAGACCGGCCTCGTGGGCGCGCTCGCGTGGCTCTGGATCTTCTCTCGCTCGATCCGGCGCCTCGCGCGCGCCGCCAAGGAGGATCAGTCGGAGGACGGGCTCCTGTACGTGGCGCTCGCCGCGTCGATCATGGCGTTCGCGATCGGGATGGTGCTGTTCGACGCGTTCGCCTTCATCCAGGTCACGTTCATCCTCTTCATCCTGCTCGCGCTGGGCAGCGTCGCGCTGAACGCGCGCGACCGGTCAGCGGCGGCCTAGCGCCTCGCGGGCGCGAAGCGGCAGCTGGCGGAACGACTGCTGCCGGCGGATCAGCTCGCGTGCAGCCCGGTCGTTCGAACGCGGCTCGCGTCGGACGGCCGCGGCGGTGTAGCCGCCGATCAGCGCGAGCGCGGCGAGCTCCTTGCGCGCCTTGAAGAGGCTGCGGAGCACGAGGTACGAGGGGCGGTAGCCCGTGAAGTGGGCGGCGCGCCCGACCTCGTAGAGCCGCTTCCAGCGGCTCTGGTCGCGGCGTCCGAGCGCCCGGTGGTGGAGGAACCTGAGGTCGCGGAAGCTCTGCGTCTTCCAGCCGCGCGCGCCGGCCTTGAGCTCGTCGATCCCGTCCCAGCCGGGCCGGTCCTCGAGGGGCAGGACGTCCTGGAGGCACTCCCAGCGGTAGGCGCGAGACGCGCCGCGGACGCGGTCGCCCGTGACGTGGCGCGGGACCCACTCGCCGTCCTCGAGCTCGTAGCACGTGCCGCCGGCGATCCCGAGGCGCGGCTGCTCGGCGAAGCGGCCGACCAGGCGCTCGAAGTAGTCGGGGTCGACCGAGATGTCGGCGTCGACCTTGACGACGACGTCGGGGTGCTCCGGAAGCAGCTCGATGCCGGCCGCGAACGCCCGCGCGACGGGACCGCCGCGCGTGGCGACCGCCTCGCCCGGGACGACCGCCGTCCTGATCCAGCCGTGGGCCGCTGCCAGGTCGTCCGCGACCTCCGGCGTCTCGTCGTTGGATCCGTTGTCGACGATCAGCCACGTCGACGGACGCCGGGTCTGCGAGGTCAGCGACTCGGCGAGGCGGCGCAGGTTGTCGGCCTCGTTCCTCGCCGGGGTGACGACGGCGTAGCTGAGCGGTTCCGGAGCCATGTGCTCACTCCGAGGCTAGTTGCGAAGCGCGTTTCGGGCGACGCCCGATCGAACAGTCCCGGGGGCCCGACCTAGCCGTTCGGCGAGGTGGCCCCGGCGACCAGCCGGGCAAGCTCGTCGACGAGCCCGGGGTTCGACCTGAGCGGCTCCAGCGGCCCGCTCTTCTCGAGCGCGATCCGGTCGAGGTCGGCCGGGCCGGAGAGGAGGTGCAGCCGCCCGAGCCCCTCGAGGTGCCGGTCCACGCCGCCCGTCTCCCCCTGGAAGGTGCTGTAGGCCGGGACGCCGAGGTACGCGGCCTCCCGCAGCATCGTCCCGCCCGAGGAGACGACGAGGTCGACGGCCTTCAGCAAGGACACGAACGGGACGGCGCGGTCGAGCACGACCGGCTCGTTGCGCCACTCGAACCGCTGCAGGTACTCGGCCTGGCGTGGGTAGCGCGGCGCGAAGACCACGACGGTGCGGTCGTCGGCGGCGAGCCGCTCGAGGACCGCGAAGGCCATCTGGCCGGACTCCTCGCGGTAGTAGTGGCTCTCCTCCGCCGCGGGCCGCACGAGCGCGCGGACGAGGTCGGGGCCGACCGGGAGCTCGTGCGCCGGCTCGGCCTCGAGGTCGATGCCGGCGAAGGACAGGTCCTCCTTGAGCCCTCGAAAGGGCACGAGCGCGCTGTCGCGGATGCCGCGGGCCCGGAACGCCGAGGCGTCGATCGCGTCGGGGTACAGCACGCGGGATCGCATCAGCCGCTGCACGGCGAGCGAGACGTGCTCGTAGTCGATGATGACGAACGACGGGTGGCGCAGCAGCCGACCGGCGACGGCGGCGGCCCGGCTCGCGCTGACCGATGCATCCGGCCGGCCGGTCCTGCGGAGGAAACGGGCGAGCTTCGCGGTCCGGCCCGCGAGCCCGGTGACCTTCTGCCACTTCGCGGCGCCGTAGCTCGCGCCCACCGGCGTGTACGGCGTGCCGGCCTGCTCCAGGAGCTCGAACGTGTTGCCGTAGTCCCGCGCCGTGACGACGACCTCGGCGCCGAGCCGCTCGAACGCCGGCCGGAGCGGCAGGAGGTACTGGACCTGGGGCGGATTCTCGATGTCGATCCAGATGCGCACGGTGGTCGGCGAGCCTACGCGGCGCTGCGCGGTCGTCCCAGTGCTGCGCGGAAGGCGTGCCAGTGCCCGGCCCGGCGGCCGCCGCCTGCGACGACCGCGTGGGTGAGCGCGTTCAGCGCGACGCCGGCGGTCTCGAGGAACGCCCCGACGCGGCCGGAATGCTTGTGGGCGTACTCCACGCGGCTGCGGGCGAGGACGGGGAGGAGGCCCGCGCGCGGCGCCGAGGCGCCTCCGTGGTGGCGGGCGGTCGCGCCCGGCTCGAACCGGACGTCGTAGCCGGCGGCTCGGATCCGGCGGCAGAGGTCCTTGTCCTCGCAGTAGAGGAAGAAGCGCTCGTCGAAGCCGCCGATCTCCTCGAGGACCGAGCGACGGACGAGCATGCAGGCGCCAGAGACCCAGTCCGGCGAGCCGGGGCGCTCGTAGTCGCCGCGGTCGCGCACGAGCTCGTCGGTCCACGAGGCGCGCGCGAAGATCCGGTGCAGGAAGAGCGCCCGCGCGTACGTCGACCGCAGGCGTGGGAAGCGGCGCTGCGAGAACGCGAGCGAGCCGTCGGGCTCGAGGATGCGCGGCGCGACCAGGCCGACCCGGTCGTCCTCCTCGAGAACCGCGGCGAGAGCGCGGAGCGACTGCTCGTCGATCGTGGCGTCCGGGTTGAGGAAGAGCACCATCGGCGCGTCGCCCCGCCGCCAGCCCGCGTTGCACCCGGCGCCGAAGCCGCGGTTGTCCTCCAGCGCGAGCACGTCGACGGGCAGATCGGCGATCGCCGTAACCGAATCGTCGGTCGAGGCGTTGTCAGTCACGAAGACCCGTACTCCCTCAGTTGTCGTGAGCGGCGCGACGCTATCCCGGAGGTGTTCGCTGCTGTTGTACGAGACGAGAACGGCGTCTACCCGCATGAAAACGAGGGTAACACCGTTTTTTTCGCGTCCCTCGTTTCGGGGCGTTAGGAAATTCTGGCGCGCGGCCGATAGATGGCCCATGCCGGGAGCCGCCCCCGCGCATAGCCGCACGGCACTTGCCGTCCTGACCCTTTTCGCCGCCGCCGCACTCGCGCAAGGGGCCGCCGGCGCGCCTGCAGCGCCCGGGAACCTCTGGGCGGTCGAGGTCGGCGCGTCCGATCCGGCGTTCAAGCCGGCGCGGCTGGCGAAGCTGCGCTCCGACGGCGTCAACGCGCTCGTCGTCGACGCACGGCGCCTCCGGCCTGCGCGGAGGAAGGCGCTCGCGAGGCAGGCGCGCGCCTCGCGGCTCACGCTGATCCTGGGCTCGAGCACCTGCCGCGCCGCGGCGGGCTGCTGGCGGATCGTCGGCTCGGCGGCGGCTGCCCGGGCCGCCAAGGCCCGCGGTCACCGGCGCGTGATCGTGCGCCTGAAAGACCCGCGCGGCGTCCGTGACCTCGCGGGGGCCGCGCCGCGCGTGCTCGCGCTCGTCCGGCTCGACTCGCGCTCGTTCTCGCCGGAGGCCTGGGACGCAGCGATCGCCGACGCTCGCAACCTCCCCGGCGTCGAGCTGGGCGTGTCGCCGGCGGGACCGGCCCGCACAAGCTCCGTCGAGGTCTTCCGCGCGGCCGTGAAGGCAGGCGCGGACACGCAGCCGCCGACGGCGCCCGGGCTGCCGATGCAATCGGGCCAGACGGGGAGCTCGGTCATCGTCTCCTGGCAGGCGTCCAGGGACAACGTCGGCGTCGCGCGGTACGACGTCTCGCGGGACGGCGCGCCGTCCGGCTCGACGAAGGCGACCTCGCACACCGTCTCGGGCCTGGCCTGCGGCACGGCCTACACGGTCGGCGTGCTCGCGCGGGACAAGGCCGGCAACGCGTCGCCCCTCTCCAGCGTGCGGACGACGACCTCGCTCTGCCCGCTTCCGCCGCCGGATCTCGTCCCGCCCACGACGCCGACGAACTTCCGCAGGACCGGCAGCTCGACCTCCACGATCGCGGTCGCCTGGAACCCGTCCAGCGACCTCGTCGGCGTGGCCGGGTACAGCCTCTACCGCGCCGGGATGCACGTCGGCGCCGTGACCGGCACGACGTACACGTACACGGGCCTGTCGTGCGGTCAGAGCCATCAGCTGCAGGTCGAGGCGTACGACGCCGCCGGCAACCGCTCGCTGCGGGCGCAGATCAACGCTTCGACCTCGTCGTGCCCGCCGCCGCCTCCTCCGCCTCCTCCTCCTCCTCCGCCTCCGCCTCCTCCTCCGCCTCCGCCTCCGCCTCCCCCGCCTCCGCCTCCGCCTCCGCCTCCGCCGCCGCCACCACCACCCCCGCCGCCGCCTGCCGCGACGCTGCAGGTGAGCGCGAACACGAACCGCTCCAGTGCGGTCGCGCTCGAGGGGGCGACGCTGCCGCAGGCTCCCCGCTGCGTCTTCCTGACCCCGGCCTCGACGGGTGGCCCGGTCACGTTCACGCTGGACAGCGGCGCCTTCACGCACACCGAGGGAACGAGCCCGTGGGACTTCAACGGGGGCTCGGCTGCGGAGTGCTTCCCGTACACCTTCTCCGGCGGGGCGCACACGATCCGGGCCGAGTACGCCGGCGGCGAGGTCACGGCCAGCTTCACCGTCAGCGGCTCTCCGCCGCCGCCGCCTCCGCCGCCGCCGCCTCCGCCGCCCCCGCCCCCGCCGCCGCCGCCGCCGCCGCCGCCTCCGCCTCCGCCGCCTCCGCCCCCCGGAGGGGTGCCGATCTACACGTCGACGAACCCGCCGCCCACGCCGGCGCTCGAGGATCTTCCGCTCCTGAGCTCGGTGTCCAAGGACGGCATCACGTGGACGTTCTCGGAGCCCGAGCGGGTCGGGCAGTTCATCACCGGCGACTACTACGTGGTCGGCCCGGCGACGGTCACGGCGATCAGCCCGGCACCCGCGAACGGCCGCAACGGCTCGGTGAAGAACATCCCGCCGACCGACGACGAGACCGGCTTCGACAGCCGCACGTCGAGCAGCCGGTACGACGCGAGCCTCCGCTCCGACCCGCCGGTGAGCCTCGCCGTCGGCGACTCGCTCACGTCCTCGATCAGCGTCGCCACCGTCGGCTCCCGGACGCGCTGGCTGTTCAACACGACCGCGGACAGCCCCGTGCTCTCGGTGTCGATCCTGACGAGCGTCGCGGCGCCGCTGCCGCCCGATGCGTTCCGGCCGTCGTACGTCGGGCGCAACGCTCCGATCTTCTACTCGCGGAACCTCCGGCGCGACATCCTGCCCCGGCTTGCCTCGGTCGCCTCGACGCCGTCCTTCACGGAGTACGAGTCGCACTTCCGCCGGCCCTGGATCGACGCGCTCTTCTTCAACTTCGACTCGCCGATCGACTACATGCCGGACTACTCCCGCGAGATCGCGCGAGCCGTGAGCATGGCGTGGCTCCTCGTCCTGCTCGACCGGCCGCCCGAGCAGCGCGAGTCGCTGCTGGTCTACCTGACGCAGTACGGGATCGACCTCTCCGGGCTCGTCGAGCGGGGCCATCCCGGCTGGCCGGCGCACGGCGGCCACGGCAACGGCCGCAAGCTGCCGATCGTCGCCGCCGGCGTGCTCCTGAACGAGCCCGACCTGCAGCACCCGCCCGGGCGGTTCGGGCAGGACATGCAGACGATGATGGGCACCGGCTGGACGGGCGCGACCGCGCTCTACGCCGGCCACTACGGCCCGTCCGGTGAAGGGCGCTACGGCCCGTACGAGCACCTGCAGCCGCGCGACTGGGTGGACACGCTCGGCGAGGACTACCGGCGCTGCTGCACCAGCATGGCCTGGGTCGGCGAGGCACTCGTCGCCCGGCTGGTCCCCGGCGTCAGGACGGCGTGGAGCTACGAGCCGTTCTTCGCCTACGCCGACCGCTGGATGACCGAGGACGACACGCAGGCCCGCGCGCAGATCGAGGCCCAGATCGGCAAGGACTACGGCGGCTTCCCGCAGCGGAAGGCGTGGGACTCCTTCGTCACCAACATGTGGACGCGCTACCGCGCCTCGTCGGCGGCCGACCTGCCGGAGGTCGGTCCGTGAGGCGGCTCGTGCTGCTCTCGGTGATCTGCCTCGGCGCCCTCGCCGCGGCGCCCGCCTGGGGCGCTCCGGCCCTGCCGAAGTCGCTCTGGGCCGTCGAGGTCGACGCTCGCTCGGCGAAGACGATGACCCCGACGCGGCTCAAGGCGCTCCGCCGCAGCCGGATCAACGCGCTCGTCGTGGATCCGGCACGGCTCCGCGGCCGCTCGCTCGTGCTGCTGAAGCGCCGCGCCGCGCGCGCGGGTCTTCGCGTCATCGTCCCCAAGTCCGTGCGCCGGCGTCCGTCGGGGATCGTCTTCGCCCGGACCGGCCGCCAGGCGGCATCGTTCTCCCGCGCGAAGAGCGTGGGCCTCGTCGTCGTGCGGGTCGGCAGCCCGGGCGCGGCGGCGGCGCTTCGTTCCGCGGGAGCCCGCCGCGTCCTCGCGCTCGCACGGCTCTCGCCGCACCCGAGGTCGGCGCCGACGGCGTGGCGGGACGCGATTCGCGCCGCGCAGGGCAGCACGTCGCTCGACCTGGGCGTCACCCCGGTCGGCGGCGCAGCGCCGCTGAACGCGTACCTCCAGATCCTCGCGGCGCCCACCACGCTCGACGCGGCTCCGCCCTCGCCTCCCGTCCTGGTCACCCAGACCGGGGCGACGCTGACGTCGATCGACCTCGCCTGGGGCCCGTCCTCGGACGACACAGGCGTGACCGGCTACGAGGTCTCGAGCGACGGCGCGCAGGTGGGCTCGCCGACGGGCACGCGCTTCACGGTCGAGGGGCTGACCTGCGGCCGCAGCTACCGGATCTCGGTCGTCGCGAAGGACGCGGCCGGCCGGCGGTCGGCTCCGGCGCTGGCGCTGGGCTCCACCGCCGCGTGCTCCTCGCTGCCCCCGATCCTTCCGCCCGACCTGGTGCCGCCGACGCCGCCCTCGAACGTGCGGACGACGTCGATCTCGCGGACCACCGTCGGCGTCGCGTGGAACGCGTCGTTCGACCTCGTCGGCGTCGCCGGGTACTCCCTGTACCGGAACGGCACACACGTCGGGAACACCGCCGCGACCTCGTTCACCTACGGCGGGCTCACGTGCGGCACCGGCTACCTCTTCCAGGTCGAGGCGTACGACGCGGCCGGCAACCGCTCGCTGCGCAGCTCGACCTCGGCCGTCACGAACGCGTGCGCATCCACGCCGCCGCCCACGCTGCCGCCGCTCGTCGCCGCCTACGGCTTCGAGGAGACGTCGGGCTCCGGCGTGACCGATTCGTCCGGAAACGCGAACGGCGGCACGATCTCCGGCGCCGCGAGGACGACTGCGGGCCGGTTCGGCCGTGCGATCACGTTCGACGGCTCGAACGACTGGGTCACGGTCCCCGACTCGGGCACGCTCGACCTCTACGACCGGATGACGATCGAGGCCTGGGTCCGGCCCGACACGACCGGCGAGTGGGGGACGGGCGTCCTCAAGGAGCGGACGGACAACCTCGTCTACGCGCTTTACGCCGGCGCCACCGGCGGGCGGCCGCGCGGCCAGGTCTACACCGGGTCGCACGCACGGGCGACCGGCCCGGCGGTGCTGCCCGCAGGCCAGTGGTCGCACCTCGCGACCACCTGGGACGGGACGACGGTGCGCCTCTACGTCAACGGCTCGCAGGTCGCGTCCACGGCCGCGTCCGGCACCATGGCCGCCTCCTCGAACCCGCTGCGCATCGGCGGGAACGACATCTGGGACGAGTGGTTCGACGGGACGCTGGACGAGATCCGCGTCTACAGCGTCGCCCGCTCGGCTGCCGAGATCACGACGGACATGAACACGCCGGTCGCCGGTGGCGCGCCTCCGGACTCCGTGCCGCCGACGACGCCCGGCAACCTCCGGACGACCGGCTCGACGACGTCGAGCGTGTCGCTCGCCTGGGACGCCTCCACCGACGACACGGGTGTCACCGGCTACCGGGTCTACCGGAACGGGACGCTCGCCGGCTCGCCGACCGGCACCACCTTCACCGCCTCCTCGCTGAGCTGCGGGACGTCGTACACGTTCGAGGTCGAGGCCCGGGACGCCGCGGGGAACAGCTCGCCGCGCGCCTCCGTGTCCGGCTCGACGAGCGCCTGCTCGCCTCCGCCGCCGCCGCCGCCGCCGCCTCCTCCTCCTCCTCCTCCTCCTCCTCCTCCTCCGCCGCCTCCTCCTCCTCCTCCGCCGCCTCCGCCTCCCCCGCCCCCGCCGCCGCCACCCCCGCCGCCTGCCGCGGCGCTGCAGGTGAGCGCGAACACGAACCGCTCGAGCGCGGTCGCGCTCGAGGGCGCGACGCTGCCCCAGGCTCCCCGCTGCGTGTTCCTGACCCCGGCCTCGACGGGCGGCCCCGTCACGTTCACGCTCGACAGCGGCGCCTTCACGCACACCGAGGGAACGAGCCCGTGGGACTTCAACGGCGGCTCGGCGGCCGAGTGCTTCCCGTACACCTTCTCCGGCGGGGCGCACACGATCCGGGCCGAGTACGCCGGTGGGGAGACGACGGCGAGCTTCACCGTCAGCGGCACTCCTCCGCCGCCGCCTCCGCCCCCGCCGCCGCCTCCGCCCCCGCCGCCTCCGCCTCCGCCTCCGCCTCCGCCTCCGCCCCCGCCGCCGCCACCCCCACCGCCGGCGGGCAGCCCGAGCGTCTTCCTGTCACCGACCGGCTCCGACACGGCCGCTTGCACCCAGGCGGCGCCGTGCAGGTCGCTCGACCGCGCCTACCGCGTGGCGGACGCCGGTGACGTCGTCGAGATCGCCGAGGGCGCCTACCCCGGGCAGGATGTGCTCGCCGACTCGTCCAAGACCTCCGAGGCCGACGTGATCTTCCAGCCGGCGCCCGGCGCGACCCCGGTGTTCGGCGGCCTCGACATCTTCGGCGACCACGTCGAGTTCCGCGGGATCGAGAGCACCCAGGACCTGTACGTCAAGTGCGGGGCGGACGACGTGACCTTCCGGGATTCCAAGGCGTCGCTGTTCTTCATCCGCTCCTCGACGGACGTCGCCTTCATCAACGTCGAGTTCGGCCCGTCGAGCGACATCTCGCAGATCGGCCACACCGAGGAGTGCCAGTTCGCGCCCGAGAACATCCTGCTCGAGAACGTCTTCATGCACGACTTCGAGAACCCGAACACGCACATGGAGTGCGTGACGATCCAGGCGGCGAACAACATCGTCGTCCGCAACAGCCGGTTCCTGCGCTGCCAGGACTTCGACGTCTTCATCAAGCCGCGAGCTCCGGTCCTCAGCTACACGAACATGCTCTTCGAGAACAACTGGTTCGCCGACCCGGAGCCGACCGGCTCGAACGTGATCTCGCTCTCGCTCCCGGACGGCGGGTCCGCGATCCGGAACGCGACCTTCCGTTACAACTCGTTCCAGTCGTCGCTGATCGTCAAGCCCGAGATCGACTACACGAACGTCCGCTTCGTGGCGAACATCGGCACGCGCATCGGCACCGGCTGCAACGAGGCCGGCGTGACCTCCGAGTACAACGTCTGGTCGGGCGAGGACGACTGCGGAGCGACCGACATCCAGGCGCCGAACGGATGGGTCAACTCCGCCGGGTTCGACTACCACCTGACGCCGAACGCGGCCGCGATCAACCGCGGGCACCCGACGGAGCACCCGCCGGTGGACATCGACGGGCAGGCTCGACCGCGCGGCGGACGGGCCGACGCCGGCTCCGACGAGCACTCCTGAGCGATTCCGCGCCAGGTTTGGACAGATTTCGCACGGATTACCGGGCGCGCCTCGTTCGAGGCTTCAACCGCCGTCCCGTCATGCCGATATAAGACCGCGATGCGGGACGCCGCCCCCGCTAACCGCCGCCCGCTGCTCTGCGCGTTCGTGGCCCTCGTCGGTGCCGGTCTCCTGGCGCCTGCTGCCCATGCCGCGCCCTGGTCCGGCGAACGGGTCTCGGCCCGGGTGCCGGCGGCCGTCTGGGCGGTCGAGGTGGACGCGGTCGCCGCGCGCACGCTGACCGCGAAGCGGCTCGGCGAGCTCCGAGCTGCCGGCATCAACGTCCTCGTCGCCGACCCGGCGCGCGTCCGCGGGAAAGCGCTGGCCGGGCTCCGCCGGCGGGCGACCCGCGCAAAGCTTCTCGTCGTCGTCCCGCGCAGCCTGCGCCGCAAGGGGATCCGCGCGACGACCGCCGCCCGGGCCGTCTGTCGCCGCGCCGCCCGGTGCGTCGTGATGGCGTCGTCGCGCACGGCCGCCCCGCGGCTCTCGCGCACCGCCGGCGTCGACCTCGTCGTCGTCCGTGTCGCCGGGCCCAACGCCGTCGCGAGGCTTGGGCGCACCGGCGCCCGCAGGCTCCTGGCGCTCTCGCCGCTCCGGCCGAGCCCGCAGCGGAACGCGGCCGCGTGGCGCGCCGCGATCGGCTCCGCGAACGGCAGCGCCTCGCTCGATCTCGGCGTCCGGCCCCTCGGCCGCGGGAAGGCGCCCCTCGACGCCTACCTCGCGCTGCTGAAGCAGCAGCGCACCAAGCCGAAGCCGCCCCCTCCGCCAGGGCCTCCGCCGCCTCCGCCTGCCGGCGGCTCGGGCGGCGTCCCCGTCTACACGAAGCAGAACCCGCCGCCGACCCCGCCGCTCTCGGCGCTCCCGAAGGTCGGCTCGCTGACGAAGGACGGCGTGACCTGGACGTTCTCCGAGCCCGAGTCGGTGGGCCAGTTCATCACCGGCGACTACTACGTCGTCGGGAACGCGACGGTGACCGCGATCAGCCCGGCGCCCGCCAACGGCCGCAACGGGTCGGTCAAGAACCTGCCGCCCGAGGACTCCGACACCGGCTTCGACAGCCGCACCGAGAGCAACCGCTACGACGCGAGCATCCGTGTCGCGCTCCCGGCCACGCTCGTGCCCGGAGACTCGCTCGTCTCCTCGATCAGCGTCGAGACCGTCGGCGCAGCGCGCCGCTGGCTCTTCGACAGCTCGGCCGACAGCCCGGTCAAGAGCATCTCGATCCTCACGAGCGTCGCCGCGCCGCTGCCGCCCGACGCGTTCCGTCCGTCGTACGTCGGCAAGGGCGCGCCGGTCTTCTACTCGCGGAACCTGCGGCGCGACCTGCTGCCGAACCTCGCCGCGGTCGCCTCGATGCCCTCCCTGAGCGAGTGGGAGCAGCATTTCCGCCGGCCGTGGGTCGACAACCTCTTCTTCAACTTCGACAGCCCGGTCGACTACATGCCGGACTACTCGCGCGAGATCGCCCGCGCGGTCGGGATCGGCGGGCTGCTGCTCACCCTCAGCTTCACGCCGGAGCAGAAGGAGCCGCTGCTCGTCTACCTGACCCAGTACGGGATCGACCTCTACGGGCTCGTCCAGGCGGGGCACCCCGGCTGGACGGCCCACGGAGGCCACGGCAGCGGGCGCAAGTTCCCGATCGTCCTCGCCGGGACGATGCTCGAGGTCGCCGGGATGCGGAATCCGCCGGGCAAGTACGGCGAGGACATGCAGACGATGATGGGCAACGGCTGGACCGGCGCGACCGCGCTCTACGCGGGCCACTACGGCTCCACCGGGACCGGCCGCTACGGGCCGTACGAGCATCTCCAGCCGCGTGACTGGGTCGACACGCTCAACGAGGACTACCGGCGCTGCTGCACCTCGAGCGCGTGGATCGGCGAGGCGCTCGCGGCCCGCCTGATCCCGGGCATGCAGGGCTCCTGGGGCCACGCGCCGTTCTTCGCCTACGCCGACCGGTGGATGACCGAGGACGACGCGAACGCCCGCGCGCAGATCCAGTCGCAGATCGGCAAGAACTACAACGGGTTCCCGCAGCGGAAGGCCTGGGACGCCTTCGTGACGAACATGTGGAAGGCGTACCGAGGATGAGCCCGCGCCTTCTCACCGTCGCCGCGTTGTCCGCGTCCGCGCTCTCCATCGCCGGCGCAGCCGGAGGAAGCGTCGCCGTCTCCGAGCGCGCAACGGCATCCGTCCCCCGCGCCGTCTGGGGCGTCGAGGTCGACGCCCGCGCCGCCCGGACGCTCGGCGCGAAGCGCCTGGCCGCGCTCAAGAAGGGCGGGGTCAACGCGCTCGTGGCCGACCCCTCGCGTGTCCGCGGCAAGACTCTTGCGGGCCTCCGCAGCCGCGCCGCGCGCGCCAAGCTGCTCGTGCTCGTCCCGCGCTCGGTCCGGCGGAAGGGGATCCGCACCGCGAGCGCGGCGAAAGCCCTCTGCCGTCGCGCGAGCCGCTGCGTCGTGATGGCATCCTCGAGCGCCGCAGCGCCGAGGCTTTCTCGCACGGCCGGCGTCGACCTCGTGGCCGTCCGGGTCGCGAACCCGGCCGCGGCGGCCCGGCTCCAGCGGACGACCGCGCGACGGCTGCTTGCGCTCGTGCGGCTGAGCCCGAGCCCGGCCAAGAGCCCCGCAGCCTGGCGCACCGCCATCCGGGCGGCGCGGGCGAGCGCGAAGCTCGACCTCGCCGTCGCCGGCTCCGCCGCCTCGATCGACGCGTACCTCGCGCTGCTGAAGGAGCAGGGTGGTGGAGGCACCGGCAACCCACCACCGCCACCTCCTCCGCCACCGCCGCCCCCGGGCCCGCCGCCGCCTCCGCCCGGCTGGTGGCCGCCGCCCCCGCCGCCGGTTCCCGACCTCCCGGCGTCGGTCTGGGTCTCCACGATCGGCGACGACGGGACCTGCGCGCGGCTCGACCAGAGCCGGCCGTGCAAGACCTTCGACCGCGCCTACAGGCTCGCGCAGCCCGGCGACCAGATCGAGGTCGCCGGCGGCGACTACCCGAGGCAGGGCGTCGGCCTGGACACGTCCAAGACGTCGGACGTCGACGTGGTCTTCCGCCCGGCCCCGGGCGCCACGGTGACGCTGGGCTGCGAGGCCGACCTGAGCGACTGCCTCGCGGTCAAGGCGCACCACGTCACCGTCAAGAACTTGCGCATGGCCGACTTCCCGCCGCTCGCCGGGATGCCGCGCCAGGGCGGCGTCTGCATCTGCCGTGCGTCCGACGACGTGACCTTCTACAACCTCGACGCCGGCTACGTCTTCATCGCCGGGGACAACGCGCGCGTGATCGGCGGCGACTACGGCCCGGTCGTCGACCAGGTGTCGAAGATCGAGGTCAACGAGAACCACATCCCGCCGAAGAACATCCTCGTCGACGGCGCCTACTTCCACGACCACCGGGGCCACGACCGGCACCCCGAGTGCTGGGCGCTCTATGCGGGCGAGAACGTGACGCTCAGGAACAACCGCCTGAACAACTGTGAGGTCTTCGCGATGTTCCTCGCGCCGGGCGACACGACAGCGCGGAACTGGCTGATCGAGAACAACTTCTTCTCGAACACCGGCGGCGTGCCGATGTCGACGCACCTCAAGACGCGCAGCACCGGCACCTGCCACAACATCCTCATCCGGCACAACACGTTCGTCGGCGAGGACGTCATCTCCGAGTGCCCGGGATCGAACACGCGCTGGGAGTCGAACATCTTCTCGCGGCTCAACGGCTGCGTCTCGGTCGGGACGATGGACTACAACGTCGTCCAGACGGGCAGCAAGTGCGGCTCGCACGACATCCAGACGAGCAACCTCGGCTTCGTCAACGCGTCGATCATGGACTTCCACCTGACGCCGGTCTCGCCGGCGATCGGGCGCGGCAATCCCGCCGGCTCGACGACGCACGACATCGACGGCGAGCTCCGGCCCACGCCCGTCGGCTCGGCGCCGGACGCCGGCGCCGACGAGCGCAGCTAGGTAGGAGGGTTTGGCGCGATAGCGGCTGAGTCGCCAGGCCGCGCTGCTCGCCCCCTGGCAACGAGCGCTATCCCGCCAAACCGTCCTTCACGTAGAGCGACTCGCGGCCGGCCCAGGCCTCGAGCAGCCAGCCGAGCTCGTACGGCCGCCCGACCGCATGGAGCTCGAGCGCGCGCGGGCCGCGTAGCACCGGCCGGCCGACGGCCGTGGACGTGGCCAGGTTCGCGGCGATCGCTGCCCGGTCCCACGGTGACCGTCGCCGAATCGAGCGGTAGATCAGCCGCTCCTGCTCGTCGGCGAACTCGACGCCGAGGTCGTTCCGGCCGTGGAGCCAGTCGACCCCGCGGGAGGCAGCCCGGAGATAGCGGTCGTCGCCGCTGACGTCCGCCAGCTCGAGCAGCGCCATCGGCGCCATCCCGTGCTGGTGGACGGAGTAGACCTCGTACCGCTCGACGACGGTGCCCCGCTTCGCGTCGAAGAGCCAGGGCCAGCCGCCGTCCTCGAGCTGAAGCTCAACCAGGCGGTCGGCGAGCCGCCTCGCAGCCGGGAGGGCGCGGTCGTCCAGGCCCAGTCGCGCGGCCGTCGAGAGCGCGAGGACGCCGTAGCTCTGCGTCGCGAAGTTCGGAAAGCGGCGGCGGCGGTTTCCCGGGCCGTAGTGGTAGAGGAGCCCGTTCGCGGCGAGGTTCGTCTCGAGGAGGACGCGCAGCGCGTCGTCCAGCAGGCGCCCGTGGCGTCCCGAGAGCGCCAGGCCCTGGACGATCCACGCGACCTCCATGCCCTCGCGCCCCTCGAGGCCGCCGCTCTCGGCGAGCGCGCGCTCGAGCAGCCCTTCGAGCTCCTCGCCCCGGTCGCGGCGCGCGAGCGAGTCCGCCCAGAGGTGGAGCCCGAAGTCGCCGGGTCGCAGCTCGTCCGACCCGAGCTCGCCGAGCGAGGCCGTGCGGATCCGGTCGAGGTCGAAGGGGTGCTCGACCCCCGCCGCAGTCGCCCTCCGGAGGCCGATCTCGGTCATTAGCGTGTACCGAAGGGACCTGCCTTCGGGCTCGGACGCGCCCTTCGCGAGCTCGTACGCGAAGAGCCCCGTCGGAAGCTGCATGCGTCCGACCGAGTCGACGGCCAGGCGGATCAGCCCGGGGATGTCGCCGCGCGCGGGCAGCTCAGCGCTCCGCTGTCGACGGGACGGGGATGAGGTAGATCGTCACGCCACGCTGGAGCAGCGTCTCGAGCTCGTCCATCAGCTCCGGCATCCTCGCCGCCATCACCTCGCCCCGCCCGAGCGTCGTCTCGCGCAGCACGCCGGTGGCGAGCAGATGCTCCTTGATCGCTGCGCGCGTGTCGTCCTTCCGGCCGCCGACCACCGGGTCGTGGACCAGCGTGGAGACCGTCCGCTCGCGGCCGTCCTCGTCGACGACACGGGCGTCGACCCGCTCCGTCGCGAAGACCTCGATCGGGAAGCCGTCCGGCCGGAGGCACTCGAAGGCGTGGTACAGCGTGAAGATCCGGAGCCCGATCCCGAACCACAGCTGGACCATCCCGCGGTCGATCATCCGCGCGAACGGCGTGCCCGCGCCGAACGGCGTCTCGGCCAGGTCGTGCCCGGCGACGAGCTCCTCGGCTCCGGGGCCCCTCGCGGCCACGGAGTGGGTGGGGTGGAGGCTCCTGACGACGCCGGGGGACGTGCGGAAGCGCTCGGTGAGCGCGCCCATCCGGGACGGCGTCTCGCGGACGTCGAAGACGGGGTCGGTCGACAGGTACTCGGCCGTCCCGCCCACGAGCGGGAAGGCGGGCATCGCGACCAGCCCCTCCGCGCCGACCACCTCGTCGAGCGCGTCGATCACCGTCTGCGAGCCGCCTTCGATCTCGCCGAAGGCGCTCAACGAGGCGTGGAGGAAGACGCCGTCACCCTCGCGGAGACCGACCTCGCGCAGGCTCGCGACGATGTCCTCGCGCGTGACCGTCACGGGCTTCGCGCGCTGGCGAAGCCGGTAGCGGAGGCTCCTCAGGCGACCGCGACCGGCGCGTAACCGCGGGAGCCAGGACGCCGGAAGGCGTGACCGGATCGTGCTCTTCAGCGACATCGGTGCGTAGTTGTATCCGGCTTCTCACCAAGGAGGGTCCGGCGAACCATCGGCTGTGCCGCCAGGCCGCGAGCGACCGTCCGCCAAACCCTCCTAGCCGGTCGGCTAGTTGCCGCGTCCTGCCGACTCGGATTGAATGGCCGAGTCGCGCAGCAGCGGTCGGACGCGGCCCCGGCCAGGCAAGGACTATCTGTGGCACTTGCTGTTCGCGGGGTCATTCCTCTCGCCGCCGCCGGGACGGCCGCGCTTGTCCTGATCGTCGCCGGAGCCGGGCGGGGAGCAGCCGGCGGCCTCGTCGCCGCGTACGCGTTCGACGAGACCGTCGGCACGACGACGCCCGACCACTCCGGCAACGGCAACACCGGCACGATCTCCGGCGCGACGCGCTCGACCGCGGGCCGGTTCGGCGGCGCGCTGTCATTCGACGGGACGAACGACGCCGTCGTCGTCGCCGATTCGAGCTCGCTCGACCTGACGACGGGACTGACGATCGAGGCCTGGGTGCGGCCGACCGCCCTCGGCACGAAGTGGCGGACGGTCGTCGCCAAGGAGCAGTCGGGACGGCTGACCTACGGCCTCTACGCGAACCGCAACACGAGCCGTCCGTGGGCCGAGATCTACGCCGGCGGCTCGGTGCGCGGCGCGGCGGGGACGAGCCTGCTCCCGGTCAACACGTGGACGCACCTGGCCTCCACGTACGACGGGGCGACGCTGAGGCTGTACGTGAACGGCGCGCAGGCGGCGTCGACGGCCTTCTCGGGGGCGATCTCGGTCTCGACCGGCAGCCTGCGCATCGGCGGCAACTCGATCTGGGGCGAGTGGTTTGCCGGGCTCGTCGACGAGATCCGGATCTACGACCGCGCCCTGCCGGCCGACGAGATCCAGCGGGACATGGCGACGAGCATCACGACGCCGGACCTCGGGCCGCCGACGCCGCCGTCCGGGTTCGGGGTCACCGCCGCCGGCCGCACGTCGCTTGCAACGAGCTGGAGCGCTTCCTCCGACGACGTCGCCGTCGCGGGCTACCGCCTCTTCCTCGACGGCGCACCGGCCGGGACGGCGGCGGCCACGGCGTTCACGTTCTCGCAGCTCGGCTGCTCGACGGAGCACGTGCTCGCCGTCGAGGCGTTCGACGCCGCCGGGAATGTCTCGACACGGGCGGCCACCACGGGATCGACGCAGCCCTGCGACACCTCGCCACCGCAGGTCTCGCTGACCGCGCCGCCCGGGGGCGCGACCGTCTCCGGCACGTTCGAGGTCAGTGGTACGGCGCTCGACGACGACCAGGTGGCCGGCGTGCGCTTCACGCTCGACGGAAACTCGCTCGGGACCGAGGACACGCAGCCGCCCTACGCCGTCCAGTGGAACACCAGGGCGTCGCCGAACGGCAGTCACGTCCTGGGTGCCACGGCTCGGGATCCATCCGGGAACGTCGGCACGGCGCCGCCGGTCCCGGTCACCGTCGACAACGGCCAGGCGCCGCCCGCCGGCCTCGTCGCCGGCTACGCGTTCGAGGAGAGCTCGGGCGCCTCGGTGCTCGACGTCTCCGGGAGGGCCAACGTCGGGACGCTGTCCGGCCCGACCCGCACGACGGCGGGCAGGTTCCGGAACGCCCTGTCCTTCGACGGGGTGAACGACCGCGTCGACGTCCCCGACTCGCAGTCGCTCGACGTCACCGCCGGGGTCACCGTCGAAGGCTGGGTCTTCCCGACGGCGCTCGGCACCGTGTGGCGGACGGTTGCCGGGAAGGAGCGAAGCGGCGGGATCGTCTACGTCCTCTACGCGAACCGGAGCACGCGGGTCCCGTCGGCTCAGGTCTACGCCGGCGGGAAGGTGCGCACGGCCAACGGCACCGCCCAGCTGCCGCTCAACACGTGGACGCACCTGGCGATGACGTACGACGGGACGCTGCGCCTGTACGTCAACGGTTCGCTCGCCGCTTCGGCGGCCGGTGGAGGCGCGATCGGCACGTCGAGCGGGCCGTTCCGGATCGGCGGCAACGCGATCTGGAACGAGTGGCTGGCAGGCCGGATCGACGAGGTGCGGGTCTACGACCGGGCGCTCTCCGAGGCGGAGATCCGCGCGGACATGGAGATCCCGGTCGCGACCGCGCCGACGCCGCCGCAGCTGACCCTCGCAGAGGACGACGACGACGAGCACGTCGTCGACCGGACGCTCTTCTACCGGCCCCTGCCGGGCGCCGGCGGCAGCTTCCGCGTGGCCGCGACGTCCTCGGACCCGTCCAGCGGGATCGCGAGGATCGTCTTCCCCGCGGTCTTCGGCTCGGACGGCGGCGACGACGTCGCCTCGCCCTTCGAGGCCGAGTACGTCTGGGCAGCGCCTGCGTCCGTCTCGGGCCCCCAGACGGTGACGGCCGTGAACGGCTGGGGGATCACCTCGGACGCGACGTTCACGATCACGCCCGACACCACGGCGCCGGCGAACGGCTCGATCGGATACGCGGACGGGTACGACGCCGACGGCTCGATCGCGGTGGCCGGCGCACACGGCACCGACGCGCAGTCCGGCGTGAACCCCTCCTCGGCCCGGCTCGAGCGGGAGACCGCGACCCTCGCCGCGGGCGACTGCGGTGCGTTCGGCTCCTTCGAGCCCGTGTCGAGCCCCGATTCGCCCGGGACGGGGCGCTGCGCGCGCTACCGCCTACGGGTCTCCGACAACGTCGGCAACGAGGCGGTCTACGAGAGCGGCGGCGTCGTCAAGGTGGATCTCACGCGTCCGGCCGGCCCCACGCTGAACCTGGCGGAAGCCGGCCCGGGCGGGCACGTGCACGGGTCGACCCTCTACTACCGCCCCGGATCCACCGGCGCGCTGACTGTCTCGGCCGGGACGGACGACGCCGAGTCGGGCATCGCCGCCGTGCGCTTCCCCGACGTTTTCGCCGCAGACGCCGCCGTCGACTCGACCCCGCCGTACGAAGCGAGCTACGTCTGGACGGAGGGGATGTCGGGCCCCCGCGGCGGGGCCATAACCGCGGAGAACGGCGCGGGCGGAGTGTCGTCCACCCCCTTCGCCGTCGAGCCCGACGGCGTCCCGCCCGAGGGCGGCTCGGTCACGTATCCGGACGGAGAGGTGCCCGCCGGGCCGGTGACGGTCGCCGTCGATCCCGGGTTCGACGACGACTCGGGGCTGGACCCGGCCAGCGCCGCGCTGGAGCGTCAGTCGGCGGGGCTCGCCGGAGCCGCCTGCGGCCCGTTCGGCGCCTGGGAGCCGGCCGCGAGCCCCGACGAGCTCGCGGCAGGGACCTGTGCCCGCTATCGGTTCCACGTCGCCGACCAGGTGGGGAATACGGCGCTCTATGCGAGCCCCAGCGTGGTCCGCGCGCCTGCCGCCGAGACACCGCCTCCGCCGCCCGCCACGGCCGTCGCCTCGGTGACCGAGAACGAGCCCGACGAGCACGTCGTCGGGACGACGCTCTACTACAACGGTCGCCGCGGCAACGCCGGCGTCTTCACCGTCTCCGCCCAGCCGATCGAGCCGGGCTTCACGCCGGTGCAAGCCGTGTTCCCGGACGTGTTCGGCGCGGACGGTGCGGTGGACACGCAGGCGCCGTTCGAGCACACGTATGCCTGGAATCACGACTCGATCGCGGCCGGGCCGTTCTCGATCGTGCTCGAAGACGCGGGCGGCGGGACCGCGACGGGCGCCTTCGCGGTCTTCGAGGACGACGACGAGCCGGACAGCGTCTGGGCCGCGTACTCGGGCGGGTACGAGGCCGGGCCGATCCTCGTCGAGACCGACATCGGCTTCGACCTCGGCGCCGGGCTCGCTCCGGGCTCCGAGCGTCTCGAACGCGACGCAGCGCCGTTCGCGGCGGGCGCCTGCGCCCCCTTCGCCTCGCAGTGGGCCGATGTCGTGCTGGTGGGCGGCGTCGACCCGACGGTGCTGCCGGACACCTGCTACCGGTACCGGCTCCGCGTCTCGGACCTGGTCGGGAACCTCACGACCTTCATGCCCAAGGACGTGGTCAAGATCGACGTCGCCCCTCCGGGCCCGCCGTCCGCCCTCGAGGTGATGTCCGTGACGGAGACTACGGCGACCGTCCACTGGGCGGCGGCGGCCGACAACGGCCGGGTCGGCGGCTACGCGCTCTCGCGAAGCGGCCGGGTGGTCGCGAACACGTGGACGACCTCCCACACCGTGCGGAACCTCGCCTGCGGGACGACGACTCCGGTGGAGGTGCGCGCGATGGACCTCGCGCGGCAGTTCTCCGAGCCTGCCGTCGTGGATGTCACGACGCAGCCGTGCACGGGCTCACCGCCGCCCGCAGACGTCTACGTCTCGCCGGCCGGCTCCGACGCGGCGTCGTGCACGGCGGCGGCGCCCTGTCTCACCCTCGAGCGGGCGTATCGCGCGGCGCAGCCGGGCCAGGTCGTCGAGCTCGCGGACGGGCTCTACGCGGGCCAGTCGGTCATCCCGGTCGATCCGGCCAAGACCTCGGAGCAGGACGTCCTGATGCGGCCCGCGCCGGGCGCGGTCGCGGAGCTCGAGTCGCTCGACGTGTTCGGCGGGCACGTCTCGTTCCAGGACCTGCTCGTCGCCCACGACCTCTACGTGAAGTGCGGTGCCGACGACGTCACGTTCCGCCACGGGAGGGCGGCAGTGTTCTTCATCTCGTCCGCGTCGGACGTGTCGCTGCTCGACAGCGAGTTCGGCCCCGCCGTCAACGTCCACAGCAGGATCCAGCGGGACGCCGAGGACGGCTGCGCGAACACGTCGTCGAACGTCCTGCTCGACGGGCTCTACCTCCACGACAACTACACGTTCCCGCACGACTCCGAGCACATGGAGTGCCTGACGATCCAGACCGTCGACGGCCTCACGCTGCGGAACAGCCGCTTCCACCGGTGCGAGGACTTCGACGTCCTCGTCAAGCGGCTCGGCGCCGCGGCCGACACGCGGAACGTGCTGATCGAGAACAGCTGGTTCGACGAGCCGTATCCCGACGGCGTCACCTCGATCCAGTTCTCGGTGCCTGCGAGCGGCGGCAGCTTCACGAACGTGACGCTCCGTCACAACTCGTTCGCCTCGCGCCCGATCCTGAAGCCGCTCGGCGTCTACACCGACTTCCGCGTGATCGCCAACGTCGGCACCGACTTCACCTGCTTCGCCTCGGTGACCTACGCCCGGAACGTCTGGCAGGACGGCCCCGCCTGCGGCGCGACGGACACCGTGGCGGCGATGGCGTACGTCGACCAGCAGGCGTTCGACCTGCACCTCCAGCCCGGCGCCGCCGCGGTCGGGCACGGCGATCCGGCGGATCATCCGGCAACCGATATCGACGGCGATCCGCGCCAGGACGGGCTTCCCGACGCGGGAGCGGACGAGATCCCCTAGACCGTCGGGCATCGCCACTAGACTTCCGGCCCGAGTGCGCGCCCGTTCGCCCGGTCTCCTGCTCACGATCGCCGTCGCCCTGCTCGCCGCAGGGTCGGTCTCTGCTGGACCGGCCGCGACGATGCCCGCGCTGCTGATCTCGCCGTCCGGCAACGACGCAGGCCGCTGCACCCGGGCGGCCCCCTGCGAGAGCTTCGCGCGCGCCTACCGCGTGGCGAAGCCCGGCCAGGTCGTGCTCGTGGCCGGCGGCCGGTACGACGGGCAGCAGGAGGTCGAGCAGGACTCGTCCAAGACGTCCACCAAGGACGTGCTGTTCCGGCCGATCAAGGGGGCGCGGCCCGTCGTCGAGGCGCTCGACGTCTACGGCTCGCACGTGGAGTTCCGGGGCCTGCGGATCGAGCGCGACTTCTACGTCAAGTGCGGCGCCGACGACGTGACGCTCCGGAGCTCGAAGGCGGCCCTGTTCTTCATCCGCTCGGCGAACAACGTGCGGATCCTCGGCACCGAGTTCGGCCCGTCCGACACGATCTCCCAGATCGGCCACACCGCCGAGTGCGAGCGGGCGCCCCGAGGGATCCTCCTCGACCGTGTGTACATGCACGACTTCACGAACCCGGATCCCGACAAGCACATGGAGTGCCTGACCGTGCAGGCGGCGAGCGACTTCGTGATCCGCCGGAGCCGCTTCCACCACTGCGAGGACTTCGACATCCTCTTCAAGCACCGGTCGCCGGTGCTCGAGACCACGAACACGACGATCGAGAACACGTGGTTCGACAAGCCCTGGCCCGACGGGACGAGCGCGATCCAGTTCTCCGAGCCCGACAGCGGTGGCACCTTCAGGAACGTGCTGATCCGGAACAACTCGTTCGCCGGGAACCTGACGCTGAAGCCCGAGATCGACTACCCGAACCTCAGGGTGATCGCGAACGCGGGCACCAAGTACGGCGGACCGTGCGGGAACGGCGTCGCCGCCTACAACGTCTGGCGCACCGGCGCCTGCGGCGGGACCGACCGGCGCGCGGATCCCCGGTTCAAGAACGAGCGCGGCTTCGACCTGCACCTCTTGCCCGGGTCGCCTGCGATCAACCGCGGGCACCCCACGAGCTTCCCGCGCGTGGACATCGACGGCCAGCGGCGTCCTGCCGGCCGCCGCTCGGATGCTGGAGCGGACGAGCACCGACCGCGCTGAACTGACCGAATCGGCAGTTGCGCGCATCGATCGGATCTCTACGGTGCGGTGTTTGTGGAGGCAACGACGACCATGACGACCGAAGGGCGACCGTCCACGGCTGAGCCGGACATCTCCGTCCTGCTCCTCAGCTGGAACACGAAGGCGCTCACGCTCGAGTGCCTCGACTCGCTGCCGGTCGGGATCGACGACGGGCTGACGGTCGAGGTGATCGTCGTGGACAACGGCTCGCGCGACGGCTCCGCCGAGGCGCTCGCGGAGCGGGACGACATCACGCTGATCGCGAACCCCGAGAACGTGGGCTATGCGGCCGGCGTCAACCAGGCCTACGAGCGCGCGAAGGGTGAGTTCGTCCTCCTGCTCAACTCGGACGTGGACTTCAAGCCGGGGAGCCTCAGCACGCTGCTCCGCTTCCTGCGGGAGCACCCGGACGTCGCAGGCGTCGGCCCCCTCTACCTGAACCCGGACGGAACCGAGCAGCAGCACCACTACCGCTTCCCGACCTTCGGCGCGACGATCGGGAACATGAGCCGGGTGCTGGGGCGGATCCCGCCCCTGGCGCGCCGCGTCCGCAGCTACCGCATGCTGGACGACGACTTCACCCAGCCCCGTCCGGTCGAGCAGCCGTCCGCGAGCTGCCTGCTCATCCGCCGCTCCGCCCTGCCACCCGACGAGCTCATGGACGAGCAGTTCCCGATCTACTTCAACGACGTGGCCCTCGCATACTCGCTCGCCCAGCGCGGCCATCACCTCTGGATGACGCCGGAGGCCGTCGTCGTCCACGAGCACGGCGCGTCGACACGCCAGCTCGGCGGCCTGCTCGCCCGCCAGCACATCGGCGCCCACGTGCGGTACCTGAAGGCGACTGAGCCGCGCTACAAGCTCGAGGTCTACCGGACGCTGGTGCTCGGCCAGAAGCTCGCGCTGCTCGTCCTGCGGCGGCCCGGGCGGCTGCCCTTCGGGGATCTGATGGGTGCACTGCGCGGCGACCCCGGCCCGGTGCCGCCGGCTCCGCTCGACGACGATTGAGGCGGGCGCTCGTCCTCGCCTACTACTTCCCGCCTCAGGGAGGGGCAGGCGTCCAGCGCACGCTCAAGTTCGTCCAGTACCTGCCCGAGCTCGGCTACGAGCCGGTCGTCGTCACCGGCCCGGAGGCGGCCGGCGCCGAGTGGGCGCCGCCCGACGCCTCCCTGGCGGCGGAGGTCAAGGCCGGGACGCCGGTCTTCCGCGCCGGAGGCCCCGAGCCGAGACGGCGCCGCGGCTGGCCGGCCCGCGCAACCCGCTGGCTCCGGCTCCGCCCGCCCTTCTCCCGCTGGTGGGTCGAGGGCGCCGTGGAGGCGGGTCGGCGCGCGGCCGCCGAGCACGAGATCGACGTGATCTACGCGTCGATGTCGCCGTTCGAGACCGCCGAGGCGGCCGCGAGGCTCTCACGCGAGCTCGGCAAGCCGTGGGTCGCCGACCTGCGCGACCCATGGGCGCTCGACGACTGGCTCGTCTACCCGACGCGGATCCACCGCCGCCTCGAGCTGCGCCGCATGCGGAAGGCGCTCGCCCCGGCCGACGCGGTGATCATGAACACGCCCGAGGCGACGGCACAGGTGCTGCGGCACTTCCCCGAGCTGCGCGCCGTGCACACGATCCCGAACGGCTTCGACGGCGCCGACTTCGACGGCGCGGTGCCGCAGCGGGACGACTCGGCGTTCCGCGTCGTGCACGCGGGGTTCGTCCACGTCCGAGGCGGCAAGGGCCACCGGCCGACGATGGCGGTGCGCGAGCTGCTCGGCGGCGCGGTGCGCGGCCTGGACGCCGGGACGCGCTCGCACGTGTACTTGCTCCAGGCCGTGCAGCGGCTGCTCGAGCGCCGTCCGGACCTGCGCGGCCGCGTCGAGGTCCACCTCGCCGGGATCGTGTCCGACGCGGATCGCGCCGTCCCCGGCTTCGAGCTCGTCACCGCCCACGGCTACCTCCCACACGACGAGACCGTCGCGCTCCTGCGCACGGCCGACCTCCTCTTCCTGCCGATGCACGACCTGCCCGAGGGCCGCCGGGCGCGGATCGTCCCGGGCAAGACCTACGAGTACCTGGCCGCCCGGAGCCCGATCCTCGCGGCGGTGCCGGACGGGGACGTTCGCGACCTGCTGGACGAGGCCGGGAATGCGTTCGTCGTCCGGCCGAAGGACGTCGAGGGCATGGCGCGGGTCATCGAGCAGCAGGCGGACGGCGCGGCGCGCCCGGCGACGAACGAGGAGCTGCTGGCTCGCTACGAGCGGCGCGAGCTCACGCGCCGCCTCGTCGCAGTCCTGGACTCGGTCTAGAAGTAGTCGGCGATCCCGCCGACGACGGCGTCGACCTGGGCCTCGGTCATGCCGGGGAACATCGGCAGCGAGAGCTGCTGCGCCGCGATGCCCTCGGCGACCGGGAAGTCGCCCGGCCCGTGGCCCAGCCACGCGTAGGCGGGCGAGAGGTGCACGGGATCCGGGTAGTGCCGGCCCGTGCCGATGCCGCGCTCGCGGAGGAAGCCGGCGAGCGCCTCGGGATCCGCGGTGCGGACGCCGTAGATGTGCCAGACGGGCTCGCTGCCCCCGGGGACCGGCGGCAGCCCGAGGTCGCCGACGCCCGCGAGCCGCTCCGTGTACTTCGCGGCCACTGCACGCCGCTCGCCGTTCCAGCGGTCGAGCAGCGGCAGCTTGCGGAGCAGGACGATCGCCTGGATCGTGTCGAGGCGGGCCGTCCAGCCCTCGAGCTCGTGGAGGTACTTGCGGGTCTGCCCGTGCTCGCGGAGCGACCGGACCCGCGCGGCGAGCTCCCCGTCGTCCGTCGTCAGCGCCCCGGCGTCGCCGAAGGCGCCCAGGTTCTTGCCCGGGTAGAAGCTGAAGGCGTTCGCGATCCCGACGGTGCCGGCGACGACGCCGTCGCGGCTCGCGCCGTGCGCCTGGCAGGCGTCCTCGAGGATCGCCAGTCCTCGGCGTTCGGCGATCTCCTCGAGCGCGCGCATGTCGGCGAGCTGGCCGTAGAGGTGCGTCGGCATCAGGAAGCGCGTCCGCTCGGTCAGCGCCGCCTCGACCGCGCCGGCGTCGAGGTTCCAGTCCGACTCCGAGGCGTCGACGACGACCGGCTTGCCGCCGGCCTGCGTGATCGCCTCGAGCGTCGCGACGAACGTGTTCGCCGCGACGACGACCTCGTCGCCCTGCTCGATCCCCGCGGCCTGGAGGCCGAGGCGCAGCGCGTCGAGCCCGCTGGCGAGGCCGACGCACTCGCCGGTGCCGCAGTAGGCGGCGAATGCGGCCTCGAACTCCCGCACCTGCGGGCCGTTCGTGAACGCGCTCGAGTCGACGAGATCGGCGATCTCCTCGACGATTGCCGCTTTCAAGTCACGATGGAGCAGTCCCAGATCGAGAAACGGGACGCTCGGAGCAGCTTCACGCAGGCGCTGGTCGGCCACGGATCCCAGCGTACAGGCGAAAAATCGCGCAGAAACTAGCCGTCGGGGGAGTTGTGGGTCGGGACCCGCGTTTGGAAAATGGAGGCCGTGCGAATGACCGCATCTCGGCTTCGGCTTCCCGTGATTCTGTTGGTGGCTGCGCTCGGCGCGGGCTTCTTCGCGTCGGTCGCCGACGCCGCCGACAAGAGCAGGCCGAGCCGCCCGAGCGGCTTTGCGAAGTCCGCCGCGACGGAGAAGACACTCTCGCTCACCTGGCGCGCCTCCACCGACAACGTCGGCGTGAAGGGCTACAAGGTCTACCGGAACGGCACGCAGGCGGGCACGATCACCTCGGGCCTCTCGTACGTGCTCAGCGGCCTGGCCTGCAATACGACCTACCTCGTGATGGTCTCCGCGTACGACGCAGCCGGGAACGACTCGCTGCCCTCGGCGATCTTCGCCAAGACGGCCGCCTGCGGCTCCGACGAGCCGCCGTGCCCGACGCCGTCGACGGTCTTCCGGCTCCTGCTCGAGCACCAGATCCAGTACGGCTGCACGTGGCCGGGCGGGATCTACGCCAAGCAGGCACTGCAGTCGGTGCGGCTGATGCTGGCGCTCCGCGGCGGCCGGCTCGACACCTGGCGCGGCAAGAAGTGGCACAAGGTGGCGCTCGAGGAGCTCGACGCAGCCACGGAGATGTCGAACGCCTGGGAGTCGAACGGCGTGCTGAAGGCGAACTCCCAGGGCCTCAAGGTGCAGTACAAGATCGGCCGCGTCATCCGCGTCCTCCACTGGAACAACCCCGAGCTCTTCGAGATCTCCAAGTCCGAGAAGTGGGCGCTGTCGGCGATCTCCTGGTACATCGCCGCGAGCGAGTACAACCGCCGCTATGCGATCGTCGGCGCGACGCCGACCATGAACCGCGCGCTCTACGACCTGAAGCGGGCAGACGTCGACTTCTTCGGGAACGTCTGCTACCGCGCGTGGGGCCGGTACCGCCAGGCCTGGCAGCGCGTCAGCGGCCTCTAGGCCGTCTGTAACAGCCGCAACGCAATCCTCGCCACTCGGCTAGGCCGAACCTCGACTTCCGCCCATTACTCGCGCATGGGCGCGCGGGAGATAAATCACCTGTGGGCCGGGGGGTTCATTCGGTGTTGCGACGAGCGGTGCTCGCAGCCGCCCTTGCGCTCGTAGCGCTGGGGGCCGCGCAGACCGCCACCGCGGCGGTGCTCCAGCCCAACTTCCAGGAGACGACGGTGCTCTCCGGGCTGACGAATCCGACGACCATGCGCTTCGCCCCCGACGGCCGGGTGTTCGTCGCCGAGAAGAGCGGACGGATCAAGACGTTCGACAGCCTCAACGACTCGACGGCGACGATCACGGCCGATCTCAGCACGAACACCTACAACTTCTGGGACCGCGGGATGCTCGGGATGGCGCTCGACCCGAACTACCCGGCCGATCCCTACCTCTACGTCCTCTACACGTACGACGGCGACATCGGCGGCCTGGCGCCGAAGTGGGGGACGCCGGGCGTCCTGTCCGATCCCTGCCCGCCGACCTTCGGCGCGACCGGCGACGGCTGCGTGGTCAGCGGCCGGCTGTCGCGGATCCCGATCGCGAC
>DATBMH010000103.1:0-12870 GCA_036554945.1 Gaiellaceae bacterium
CAGCACCGCCGAGCGGGCGTTCGTCCCGAAGGCGAGCGAGCCGTAGATCGGATCGGTGAAGCCGGTCAGCCGCTCGCGCACGTAGAACCGGCCCGACGGGGTCGGCCAGTGCGGCTCCCCCACGCCGATCACCGACCGGTAGACCGGACGGCCGCGCTTGTACAGCGTGGCGCGAAGCCTCGAGCGGTCGATCACGAGGTGCGTGTCCAGCTCGACGAAGCTGCCGACGGACTCGCGCGGGATCCAGCCCATCGTTCCGTTCGGCAGGACCGGCAGCGGGACGCGGAGCCAGTACCGGCCCTGGCGGTCGATCAGCCCCCGAGAGAGGAACACCACGTGCCGGACGTGCTCCGGCGTCACGGCGCTCAGCCGGCCGACGATCCGCGAGGTCGAGTTGGGCGCGGCCCTCGCGACGACGGAACGCTTGAGCACGGCGCTGTTCGAGGTCCCTCCCAGGCTCCGGCTCGAGAGCCGGAACGATCTCGCCGCGGTCCGCCCGACGTGGATCCGGACGGTGATGCGCGGCGCAGCGGAGCTGCCGTCCTCGGCACGGAACGTCAGCTTCCACTCGCCCCGCTGGTCGGGTCGCGGCCTCCAGCGGAAGTCCGTGCGGGCCGGCGCCTCGGCCAGCTGCACGAGCCGTGCGCCCTTGGGGAGACGTCCGCCGCGGATGCGGACGATCGAGTTGAACGACCCGGCAGCCTCGAACCGGAGCTGGAACTCACGCCCGACGCCGGCGACGAACGCCGTGCCGTCGTCCGGCGTGCTGCCTTGCCAGATGACAGTCGTGGCGCTGCCCGAAGCGGACGGCGCGAGCACGGCGAGCGCGACGACCATCGCCGTCAGCAACGCCGGCCATATCGCTCGTCCGCTCATGTTTCCGACCCCAATCTCTTTCTAGCACGGGAGAGGGCGACCGTCCGGCCGCCCTCTCCACGCCGCATGTCTTCGGGCCTAGCCCGTGAAGGGCGGCCGCGTGCGGGCCCTGACCCGGCCCCTCGCGCCCCTGCCGCTCTTCTTCTTCGTCGCCTTCTTGACCTTCTTGGCCTTCGGCTTCTTGTACTGGTCGATGGCCGGGCTGCGCTTCAGCACCTTGATCACGTCCTTCGGCGTGACCACGCGCTTGACGCTGACCGCGGCATCCTGCGCCGCCGAGGACGCGTAGCCGACGCCGCCGACCGAGGCGAGCGCGAGCAGCATGACGGCCGTGAGCGCACCGACGAAGGCGACGCGGAGCGAGCCTACGCGGGTGCGACCGTCGTTCCTGACACGCGCCTCGAGGCGGCGGGCGAACTCGGGTGCAGGCTCGGGACGGCCGGCCCGCAGCTCGGCTTCGAGGTCGAGGCCCTCGTGCCGTCTCCGCCAGTAACGCATTGCTTTGAACCCCCTCAGAGTCGTTTCAGTGGTCTTGCACCCGTTACTACTGGGAAACGCCGCGTTTCCTTACAGGCTCCTCGTCCTCGACTCCGAGGATCCCGCGGAGACGGCCGAGCGCCCGGTGCAGCGCGACCTCGATCGCGTTCGTCCTGGCCTCGAGGAGCTCCGCGATCTGACGGGCGGTCAGGTCGGCGCCGTAGCGGAGCGCGATCAGCTCCCGGTCCCGCTCGTCGAGGGCTTCGACGGCCCGTGAGATTGTCAGCCGGCGGATCGTCTCCTCCTCGAGATCGGTCGTGTCGGGGGCGTCGAGGTCGTCCGTGGCGAACTCGGTCTTCGACCAGCCGCCGTCGACGACCCGCTTTGCGATGCCGAGCAGCCAGGCGACGGGCTCCCCCTTCCGCGCGTCGTAGCTCTTGCGGTAGCGGAGCGCGCGCTCGAACGTCTCGCTCGTGACGTCCTCGGCGTCCGGGCCGTCGCCGACTCGGTACGCGGCGTAGGCGTACACGCGCTTGATCAGCGGCCCCGGATCGGCGAGCGGGTCCCGGCGGAACATCACCGGCCCTCGGTCTCGCGGAACTCGCGGATCTCGTCGCTGAGCGGGTTCAGGCGCTCGGCCTCGCGGAGCGCCTCCTCGCGCGCCGCGCCGGTGCTCGCCTCCGCGAGCCGGAGCCAGAGGAGCCAGTCGCCCGGCTCCTTGTCGATCGCCTTCCCGAAGCTGTCGCGCGCCCCCGCGAGATCGCCCTGGCCGAGCTGCGCCTCGCCGAGCCGCTGCCAGGGCTCGGACGACCACGGCGCCCAGTCCTGCGCCTTGCGGGCCTCGGCCGCCGCCTCGTCCCAGTCGGGCGGGGCCGCAACGGCCGCGCCGTCGCTCGCGGCGAGGGCGCTGGACCCGACCAGGCCGACGAACGCCGCGCCGGCCATGAGCCCTGCGACCACGCCGGCGGCGACCCGAAGGCGAGCGCTCGGCACCAGCTCGGAGCCGTCGCGCGCCCGGAGGGCGATGAGGGCGGCCCCGCAGGCCAGGGCGGCGACCGTGACGGCCGGGAGCTCCCAGTCCCAGTCGGCTCCGGCGTGGACGAGGTACGCGACGTACGCGCCGAACGCACCGGCGGCGAGCGGGTGCCTCCGGGCGCCGACCGCGGCGGCCAGCGGCGCCGCGAGCGCAAGGAGCAGCGCCGCCAGCCCGACGGGGCCGAGCTCGCCGAGCGTCTCGAGGTAGAGGTTGTGGCCGTCACGGACCTTGTGGTCGATCGGGCGGTGCTCGTTCCAGTACTGCTCGTAGGTGCCGGCCCCGCCGCCGAGCACCGGGTGGTCGACGTACTCGCGCCACGCCTCCTCCCAGATCTCCGGCCGGTAGCTGCCCGAGAAGGTGAACAGGCGCTCGCTGAGGTCCGTGGGCGGCGGCTCGGGCGTGGCCGTGAACGCGTCGTAGGCCTCCTCCACCATGTCGACGGGGCCGCCGAAGCGGACGACGGCCGCGGTCGCGGCGCCGACCGCCAGGACCACGACGACGGCCGCGAACGCGAACCGAACGGTCGGCGAGGGCACGTACCGTCGCTCGGCCGCGGCCAGGGCCACCGTCGCGGCGGCCGCGACGAGCGCGAGGATCGCGATCACGACGGCGAGCTCGCCGCCCTGCTCGGTGGCGGCGCTGAGCGGCGCGTCGCGCCGGATCAGCCCCTCGTAGCCGGAGCCGATGGCCGCGGCGACCAGGCCCGGCGTGCCCGCGACGACGAGCGCCAGGATCAGCTGCAGACGGCGCGCGTCCAGCGCAACCGCGGCGGCGAGACCGGCGATCAGCGCGATCCACGCCCCGCGGCTGAACGTGAAGTACAGCGCCGGCACGAGGACGACGACGGAGGCGGCCGCACCCGCTCGCAGCGCCACGCTCCGCTCCCGCGCGGCCGCGCCGAGCGCGAGCAGCAGGCCGATCGCCACGAAGATCCCGAAGCCGTTCCAGTAGCCCAGCGGCTCGGAGAGCCGGTACTCGGAGATCGGGTCGTACGCGCCGAGGCGGTCTGGGAAGAGCCGCGTGGCGAGCCCGTAGGCCGAGACGAGGACGAGGGCAGCCAGCGCCCCGCGCAGGAGCGCCGGCGCCGTCTGCCGGCGGACGACGAGCACGAGCGCGGCAGCGACACCCGCGTACGCGAGCATCCGGAAGCCTTCGAGGACCGTCTGCGTCGTGTTCGCCGTCCAGAGCAGCGAGAGCCAAGTCCAGGCGGCGAGCGCCGTCAGGCCGCCGACGAACACGCCCGCGAGACGGCCGCCGTGGAGCGCCGCGCGGCCCAGGAGCAGCCAGGCGATGACGAGCCAAAGGGACACGAGCGCCGTCCAGCCCCAGGCGGGCGGGAAGTAACCGCCGTCGGCCGCGCCCAGCGCCGCGATCCCCGCCGCGGCGCCCACGCCGACCGCCGCATGGCCGAGGTCCGGTGTGAACGCGCGCGACGTCGCTGCGGAGGCGGCCGCCGCATCGTGTTCGAGGCTCCGAGACTGGGCTCCGCGCACCCTGTCAGAGGGTACAGCCGGCTCCTGTCGGATCTATCCCCCGCGCGAGGATGCGTACCAGCGGAACGTCTCCGCCAGCCCGGCGTCGAGCTCGAGCTCGGGCCGCCACCCGAACGCGTCGCGTGCCGCGGACGAGTCGATCGCGCTCCGCGTCAGCTCGCCCGGCCGCAGCGGCTCGAGCTGCGGCTCGATCGAGGTCCCGGCCGCGCGCTGGAGGCCGTGCAGGACTTCGAGCACCGAGACCTCCCTCCCCCACCCGAGGTTGAACGTCCCCGGTGCGGGGCTGTCGGCGAGCGCGGTGAACGCTCGGACGATGTCCCCGACGTGCACGTAGTCCCGGGTCGGCTCGCCGCGGCCGTACGCCACAACCGGCTCGCCGGTGATCAGGCGCTCGCTGAAGATCGCGACGACGCCCGCCTCGCCGTGCGGGCTCTGCCGCGGCCCGTAGACGTTGCCGAGCCGGAGGACCGTGTGGTCGACGCCGTGGAAGCGCTGGAAGGTACCGACGTACGCCTCCGCCGCCTGCTTGGAGGCGCCGTACGGCGAGAGCGGCTGCGGCGGATACGACTCGTCCGTCGGGATCGGGGCGCCCTCGCCGTAGAGCGCACCCGCGGTCGAGGCGAACACCGTCCTCGCGCCGAGGCCGGTGGCGATCCTGAGCACGTTGAACGTCCCGAGGACGTTCGAGGCGAAGTCCCGGTGCGGGTCCTTCACCGAGACGGTGACGCTCGCCTGCGCCGCGAGATGGGCCACGTAGTCAGGGCGGAAGGCGGTGAGCGCGTCCGCGAGGGCCTCCTCGACCGCGACGTCGAGCTCGGCGAAGCCCGCGGCGGCCGGGACGCGGTCGCGCGTCCCGGCGGAGAGGTCGTCGACGACGAGCACCTCGTCCCCCCGCTCGAGGAAGGCATCGGCCACGTGCGAGCCGATAAATCCGGCTCCGCCGGTCACGACGACCTTCACGTCAGCCTCCGGATCCGTTCGGGACGAGCGGCTGGCAGCTCGGGCAGTACCAGGTGCCGCGGCCCGCGGCGCGGGTCTTCCCGATCTGCGCGCCGCAGCGGTAGCACGGTTCGCCCTCGCGGCCGTACACCTTCAGGGCCTCCTGCATCGTGCCCTCGGATCCGTCGGGCGCCCGGTAGTCGCGCAGGGTCGTCCCCTGCCGGGCGATGCCGGCCTTGAGCGCTTCCCGCACGGCCTTGTGGAGGCGCTTCAGCTCGTCCTGGTCGAGGTCGCCGGCGGCGCGAAGCGGATGGATCCGCGCCCGCCACAGCGCTTCGTCGGCGTAGATGTTCCCCATGCCGGCGGCCGCGCGCTGGTCGAGGAGCGCGGCCTTCACGGGCGCGCGGCGGCGGTCGAAGCGCGCCGCGAGGCTGGCCGGCGTGAACGCGCGGGTCAGCGGCTCCTCGCCGAGTCGCTGCGCCAGGTAGTCCGTCTCCTCGCCCGGCTCGAGCAGGAGCCAGGTGCCGAAGCGCCGGATGTCGCGATAGACGACGTCCGATCCGTCGTCTAGGTTGACAACGACACGGAGATGCGGATCGTACTCGGGCGCTCCGCCGCTCATGTGTCCCATCGTCCCCGTCATCCGGAGGTGAATCAGGAGCACGCGACCCGACTTGAACCGAACAACCAGATACTTGCCGCGCCGATCGACGGCCGCGACGACCTCGCCTTCGAGCTCCGCCGCCACCTGGAGCGGCTCCTCGGGACGGGTGACGCGCGGGTCGCGGATCTCGACCCGGTCGAAGCGCCGGCCCACGAGCACCGGCTCGAGGTGCACGCGAACCGTCTCGACCTCGGGCAGCTCGGGCACGAGGCTAGCCTAGCCGCGGCGTTGCCGGACGGGCCTACGCGAGCGTCTCGAGGATGACGCCCTTCGGCGGCGGCGCGTCGTCTGTCAGCTCGTACGCGGCGTCGACCTCGGCCAGCGCCGCCGCTGCCGCCGCGTCGTCCCGGGCGTGCACCTCGGCGAGGACGTCTCCCTGCGCCACGCGCTCACCCCGCTTGGCCCGGCAGACGATCCCGACCGCGTGGTCGATCGGCTCGTCCTTGACGACCCGGCCTGCGCCGAGGTGGACCGCCGCCATGCCGACGCCGAGCGCGCCGAGCCGGGCGACCACGCCGTCGCGCTGGGCGGTCAGCTCGCGGACGACCGCGGCCCGCGGCAGGGCGCCCTCGTCGGGATCGCCGTCCTGCGCGCGGATCCAGCGCTCGTACGCGTCGAGTGCCGCACCGCCGCGGAGCGCGGCCTCGACCCGTGAGCGCGCCTCGGCCGGCTCGGCGCCGTCGCAGAGCACCACCAGGTGTGCCGCGGACGCTACGGCGAGCTCGGTGAGGTCCGTCGGCCCGTCGCCGCGAAGGGTCTCGACCGCCTCGCGGATCTCGAGCGCGTTGCCGACGGCCTGCCCGAGGGGCTGGTCCATGTCGGTCAGCTCGCAGACGACGCTGCGGTTCGCGCGCCGCCCCAGCTCGAGCATCGCCTCGGCCAGCTCGCGCGCGTCCTCGATCGACTTCATGAAGGCACCGTCGCCGACCTTGACGTCGAGGACGATCGCGTTCGCGCCCGCGGCGATCTTCTTCGACATGATGCTGGCCGCGATCAACGAGACGTTCTCGACCGTGGCCGTCACGTCGCGGAGCCCGTAGAGCCGCTTGTCGGCCGGGACGAGCTCGGCCGTTTGGCCGATGATCGCGATCCCGACGTCGCGAACCTGGTCGACGAACTCGTCGCGCGAGAGCTCGATCCGGAACCTCGGAATCGACTCGAGCTTGTCCAGCGTCCCCCCGGTGTGGCCGAGCCCGCGGCCGCTCATCTTCCCGAACGGGATCCCGCACGCGGCGACCAGCGGCCCGACGACGAGTGACGCCTTGTCCCCCACCCCGCCCGTCGAGTGCTTGTCGGCGACAGGCCGGCCGATCTCCGCCTGGAGGTCGATCGTGTCGCCGCTCCGCACCATCGCGTCCGTCAGCGCGTACGTCTCGCGGCCGTTCAGCCCGCGGAAGTAGACCGCCATGCAGAACGCGGCGAGCTGGTAGTCCGGGATCTCGTCGCGTGCGTAGCCGAGGACGAGCTCGCCGAGCTCCTCGTCGCTGAGCTCGCCGCCGTCCCGCTTGCGCTGGATCAGCTCTGCCGGACGGATCAAGGCTCGACGATCGGCGCGCCGGGCAGGCCGCGGACGCCGCCGCGCCCGCCCAGCCACTTGTTCACGGTCGCACCGACGTCCGCGAACTCGCCGTCGTGCCTCGCGCCGCGAGCATTCCGCCCCTCGACGTAGGCGAGCAGGAGCGCGTGCTCGCGCGAGTGGTCGGTCGAGGGCGTCGTCGGGTCGCAGCCGTGGTCGGACGTCAGGACGAGCAGGTCCCCGTCGCGCAGGGCACCGAGCAGGTCGGGCAGCCGCCGGTCGAAGTCCTGGAGGCAGCGGTGGAAGTTGACCGGGTCGTTCCGGTGGCCCCAGAGCTGGTCCGTCTCGACCAGGTTCACGAAGACGAGGCCGTCGTCGAGCTCCTGCAGCAGCCGCTCGGTGACCGTGATCCCCTCGACGTTCGAGCGCGTCGTGTGGGAGTCGTCGATGTCGACCCCCGCGAAGATGTCGCGGATCTTCCCGACGCCGTGCACCTGGTGCCCCGCCTCGCGGACGAGGGTCAGGTAGTTCGGCTGCCGCGGCTTCAGCGACCAGTCGTGCCGGTCCGGCGTCCGCGTGTAGTTCCCGGGCTCGCCGGTGAACGGGCGCGCGATCACGCGACCGACCGCGTGCTTCCCCGTGAGGATCTCCCGTGCCGTCTCGCAGGCGGCGTAGAGCTCCTCCAGCGGGATCGTCTCGATGTGCGCCGCGATCTGGAAGACGCTGTCGCCGGAGGTGTAGACGATCCACTTGCCCGTCCGCTGGTGCTCCTCCCCGAGCTCGTCGATGATCTCGGTGCCCGAAGCGGGCTTGTTCCCGAGCACCCCGCGGCCCGTCCGGTGCGAGAACGGATCGATGACCTCGAACGGGAAGCCGTGCGGGTAGAGCGGGAACGGCTGCGCCGTGACGACGCCCATGAGCTCCCAGTGGCCCGCGGTGGTGTCCTTGCCCTTCGACCGCTCGTGCAGGCGGCCCGCGATCGCGGGCGCGCCCGGCTGCGGTGGGCAGCCCTCGAGCTCCTTGACGTTGCCGAGCCCGAACGCCTCGAGGTTCGGGAGGTCCAGGCCGCCGACCGCCTTGGCGACGTTGCCGAGCGTGTCGGACCCCTCGTCGCCGTAGTCGGCCGCATCCGGCAACTCTCCCGCCCCGACGGCGTCGAGGACGATGACGCACGCCCGTGGCATAACAGTGACTATCCTAAATCTGCTGTGGAGACCGTCCTGGGCCTAATCGGCATGGTGATCTTCATCGTCGGCACGATCGGGCTCGCCGCCGGCGTCACGTACCTGATCGTCCGCATCTCGCCGACGAACCGGCGCTCCAAGAGCGAACCCGCCTAGACGGGCGAGAGTGGGAGGACGTCCTCGAGCGTCGTGAAGTCGAGGCCGTGGGCCTCGGCGACTGCCTCGTAGGTGATCCGCCCGTCGAGCACGTTCACGCCGCGGGCGAGCGACCGGTCCCGCGCGATCGCCGCTCGCAGCCCCTCGTCCGCGATCGCCTCGACGTAGGGCAGCGTCGCGTTCGTCAGCGCCTTCGTCGACGTGATCGGCACGGCGCCGGGCATGTTCGCGACGCAGTAGTGGATGACGCCGTCGACGACGAAGACCGGCTCGGAATGGGTCGTCGGGCGCGAGGTCTCCACGCACCCTCCCTGGTCGATCGCCACGTCCGCGACGACCGAGCCCTCCTTCATGCCCGCGACCATCTCGCGCGTGATCAGCTTCGGCGCGAGCGCGCCGGGGATCAGTACCGCGCCGACGACGAGGTCCGCCTCCGCCACGGATTCCTCGATCTGCAGCGCATTCGACATCAGCAGGGTCACGCGCGAGCCGAGGACCTCCTCGAGGTGCCGCATCCGGTCGATCGACCGCTCGAGGATCGTCACCTCGGCGCCGAGGCCGAGCGCGATCACCGCGGCGTTGTAGCCGACCATCCCGCCGCCGATCACGACGGCCTTGCCCGGCGAGACCCCGGGTACGCCGCCGAGCAGCAGCCCTCGCCCGCCGCGCGGCTTCTCGAGGAACGTCGCCCCGGCCTGGGAGGCCAGCCGGCCGGCGATCTCGCTCATCGGCGCGAGGAGCGGCAGGGCTCGGTCGTCCGTCTCGACGGTCTCGTACGCGACGCACGCCGCGCCGCTCTCCATCAGCGCGCGGGTCAGCTCCTCGCTTGCGGCGAGGTGCAGGTACGTGAAGAGGATCAGCCCCTCGCGCAGCCGCCCGAACTCCTCGGGGAGCGGCTCCTTGACCTTGAGCACCATGTCGGACTCGGCCCACACCTCGTCGACCGAGCCGATGCGCGCGCCGACGGACGTGTATGCGCCGTCCGGAAAGGCGCTGCCCTCGCCCGCACCCTGCTCGACGACGACCGTGTGGCCTTGGCGCGTCAGCTCGAGCGCGCCGGCCGGCGTCAGCGCGACCCGGTACTCGTCCTGCTTGATCTCTCTCGCGACGCCGACCCGCATCCCGCGCGGATTATCGCGATTACACGCCCGCAAGCCGCTCGACGAGCCGCCGCTCGTCCGGCCCGAGCCAGGGCGGCTCGCCCGCCAGCGCGTTCTCGGCCGCGTGGAGCGGGTTGCGCGTGGCGGGGATGACGACGTCGATCCGCTCGTCCGACAGCGCCCACTTCAGGAGCGCCTGCGGCCAGGTCTCGATCCCGAGCCCCCGCAGCGGCTCGAGCTCGAAGGGATCGGGCCGGCGGCGCACGAGCTCACCCTCGCCCAGGGGCCGCATGACGATCACGGCCACGCCCAGGTCGGCCGCGAGCGGCAGCAGCTCCCGCTCGCAGTCGCGCTCCACGGGGCTGTAGGGCACCTGGACGGTCTCGAACCGCCCGGTCCGGAGCGCCTCCCCAAGCTCCGGAAGTGCCGACGGTGAGTAGTGCGTCACGCCCAGCCGGCCGACCCGCCCGGCCTCGCGCTCCTCCTCGAGCCACGCCAGCTGCTCGCGCCACGAGACGAGGTTGTGAACCTGCTCGACGTCCACGCGGCCGTACCGGGACAGCTGGTCGGCGTACTGCTCCCTCCCCTGCTCGACGGTGGGGGCCCAGATCTTCGTGGCCACGACGGCGTCCTCACGACGGTCGCCGAGCGCAACGCCCAGCGACCGTTCCGCGCGCCCGTACATCGGCGACGAGTCGAAGACACGCGTCCCGGACGCGAGGGCGGTCCCGACGACGTCCGCGGCGAGCTCCTCGTCGCCCCCGAAGGTGTTCCACGTCCCCAGGCCGACGACCGGGCCCAGCCGGCGTTCCTCCATCAGGCGGCGAGCGAGTCGCGTGCGACCTCGCCGGCGGCGTACGCGCACATGAAGAAGCATGGGTCGTCCTCGAGCCGCCGGCCCATGTGGGACATCGGCAGGCGCGAGCACTCCTCGTGCCACCCGTCGACGTCGACCTCCGTGCGCGGCGCCAGCCAGTCCGGCGCATCGAGACGCAGCGGCCACGCGATCGTCACGTCGGCGAGGCAGAGCTCCAGGATCGACCGGACGTGGTGCGAGACCCCGAGGTGCCGCTCCCTCCGGTCGGCCTCCGAGGCACGGACGGCCAGGATCGGCCTGCCGCCGAGCGCCGCCGCCGTGTTCGCCGCAACGGCCGCCGCGATCCCGCCGTGGCCCAGCAGCGACCCCGTCCCGACGATCCCGGGGCCGACGGCGCAGATGACGACGTCGATTCTCTGCGCAGCGCACCAGGCGAGCGCGGAGGGCGGCGTCACCGCCTGGACGTCGCCGTCGGTGCACGGCGAGACGGCGACCGCGACCTCGAGCAGCCCCTCCGCCCTGAGCGTCCGCACCGTGTCCGACAGCGCCACCGGGATCGCGCCGCCGCCGAGCTGGACGTACGCGACCCGGCGGACCCGCCGCATCCCCGCCCGGACCGGCGCGAGCTGGCTGTGGACGGAGCAGCAGACGACCGGCATGCCGTTCAGGCTCTGGGCCAGCTCGCCGTCCTCCTCGACATGCTTCGTCGCCGCCTGGAGCGGGGTGTACGGAAGGGTCATGACGTGCGCCCCCTCCTCTCCTCCCGCCTCGAGCCCGCGCGTGAGGTTCGCGTAGAGGACGTCGAAGCCGCCCGAGCCGAGCCCCAGCTCCCGCGCCTGGACGTTGACGATCACCTCGTCCCCCACCTCGACCGGTCCCGTCAGGCGCGGATACGCGATCGTGGGCTCGCCGTCCACCTCCAGCCGGGTCAGGCCGTCGTGCTCCTCGGCGATGCCGGTGACCGTCCCGCGACGCAGGCTAAGCGCCATCGCGGTCACGCGCGACGTCGACGAGCGCGAGGGTCACGTCGACCATTCGCTCGAGGTCGGCGACGGCGATGTGCTCGTCCGGCGTGTGGATCTCCATCATCCCGTTCGCCAGGTTCACGCACTCCTTGCCCCGCTCGTTGAAGACGTTGGCGTCCGCGCCGCCGCCCGTGAAGCCGAGCTGGGGCTCGACACCCGCGCGCTCCAGCGCCGCACAGGCGAGCACGACCGGCAGGTCGCCGCGGGCGAACCGGTAGCCGCGGTAGCTCTCGTCGACTGTCGTCTCGGCCTCGCACTGCTCGAGCGCCGCCGCGAAGGTGATCGTCTCGAGGATCTCGCGGACGAGGTCGGACAGCTTCTCCTCCGTGTGCGAACGCACGTCGATCGAGAACGAGCAGCGGTCCGGGACGATGTTCTTCGCGGTCCCGCCCTCGATCAGCCCGACGTTCGCCGTCGTCTCCTCGTCGAGCCGCCCGAGGCGCAAGTCCGCGATCGCCCGTGAGGCGGCGGCGATCGCGGAGCGCCCCTCCTCCGGCGCCATGCCGCCGTGCGCGGCCCGGCCGCGGATCACGACCTCGATCTGCCGCGCGTACGGCGCGCCGAGGATGACGCCGCCGATCGGCGCGCCCTGGTCGTACACGAACCCCGTCGTCGCCTGGAGCCGGGAGGCGTCGAATGCCTTCGCGCCCTGGAGCCCCACTTCTTCCTTCGGCGTGAACAGCAGCTCGATCCCCGCGTGCGGGCGGCTCTCGGCCAGGATCCGCGCGGCGCCGTCGAGCATCGCCGCGACCGCGGCCTTGTTGTCCGCGCCGAGGATCGTTCCGCCGGCGTTCCGCACGATCCCGTCCTCGACCACCGGCTCGAGGCGGCCTGTCGGCGGGACGGTGTCCAGGTGCGCGCACAGGAAGATCGGAACCCCGCCGTTCTGCCCGGACGCCGGCAGTCGTACCAGGAGGTTTCCGGTGTTGGAGTCGATCCGCGACCCCGCGTCGTCCTCCTCGACCTCGAGCCCGAGCGCCTCCAGATAGGCGCGGACCCGGTCGGCGACCGCCCGCTCGTCGCCCGGCGGGCTCGGGATCGCCGCGAGCTCGGTGAACAGCGTCAGGACGTCCGGCATCCGGCGAATCCTAGGGCCGCCGCGCCGTCCGGCACGGACGGCCGTGTCCCTCGCGGACATCTTGCGGCGCCGGAGCGTGCCTGCGAGCGTGCTGCCCGTGCCCGCGCAGCTCTGTGCCGAAAGTGCGCCGTCTCCCAGGCGGCGCCCGGCCGACCCGGAGTCCCTCGGTACGTTGACAGTTCTGTCAACACGACGAGGTGATCTCGATGAGACGATTCCTGGCGCTCGCGGTTCTGGCTCTGGCGGCCCCGCTGGTCGTGGCCGGGCCCGCGCACTCGCAGGACGGCGAGCGGTGCGCGTGCTACGAGCCGCCCCCTCCACCTCCGCCGCCTCCACCACCCGCACCGCCTCCACCGCCGCCTCCACCTCCGCCGCCTCCTCCTCCGCCACCGCCGAGCGGCGATCCGTGGGCGCCGGACGTCGTGCCCGGCGAGGGCACCGGGGACTGGCACCCGAACCCGGGCGGCGGCCCGCAGCTGTACGGGTCGAACTGCTACGCGAAGGAGCTC
>DATBMH010000003.1:0-21663 GCA_036554945.1 Gaiellaceae bacterium
AGGGCGGAAAGCTCCGCGAGCCGGTCGCATTCCCGGCGGGGCGCGATCCCCGCGAGCTCGTTTCGAACGTCCTCCGAAAGCGCCACGTCCGGCTATACGATCACAGGCGGTGAGCGCTCCAGGCCTCTTCCGTCCACCGGCTCCGAGGAACGAGCCCCTGCTCGACTACGCGCCCGGCTCGCCCGAGCGCGCGGAGGTGCAGCGCCGGCTCGAGGAGCTGAAGGGCGACCGCCTCGACGTCCCGCTCGTGATCGGCGGCGAGGAGGTGCGCACCGGCGACACCTTCCAGGCGGTCGAGCCGCACGACAAGGACAGCGTCCTCGCCGAGGTGCACAAGGGCGGCCCGGACGAGGTGGACAAGGCGATCAAGGCCGCCGGCGAGGCCTGGGAGGACTGGCACCGCTGGCCCTGGGAGGACCGCGCCGCCGTCCTGCTGCGCGCGGCCGAGCTGCTCTCCGGCCCGTGGCGCTCGACGCTCGTCGCGGCGACGATGCTCAACCAGTCGAAGACGGCGCACCAGGCGGAGATCGACGCGGCCGCGGAGCTGATCGACTTCTGGCGCTTCAACGTCGAGTTCATGCTGCGGATCTACGAGGAGCAGCCGATCTCCTCGCCCGGCGTCTGGAACCGGATGGAGTACCGGCCGCTCGAGGGCTTCGTCTTCGCGGTCACGCCGTTCAACTTCACGGCGATCGCCGGCAATCTGCCCACCTCCGCGGCGCTGATGGGGAACACCGTCGTCTGGAAGCCCGCGTCGACAGCGGCCTTCTCGGCGTACTGGCTGATGAAGCTGCTCGAGGAGGCCGGATTCCCGCCCGGCGTGATCAACCTCGTCTACGGCTCGGGCGCCGACGTCGGCGATCCCGTGCTCGCGAGCCCGCACCTCGCCGGCGTCCACTTCACCGGCTCGACGCCGGTCTTCCAGGGCATGTGGAAGACGATCGGCGACAACATCGCCAACTACCGCAACTACCCGCGGATCGTCGGCGAGACCGGCGGGAAGGACTTCATCGTCGCACACCCGTCAGCGGACGTGGACGCCGTCGCCACCGCGATCCTGCGCGGGTCGTTCGAGTACCAGGGCCAGAAGTGCTCGGCCGCCTCGCGGATCTACGCGCCGTCGAACATGTGGCCGGAGCTTCGCGAGCGGCTCGTCAAGGAGGTCTCGGCGATCCGCATGGGCAACGTCTCCGACTTCTCCAACTACATGGGCGCCGTCATCGACGAGAAGGCGTGGCGCGGTCACAAGGAGGCGATCGACAGCGCCTCCGAGAGCGCGGCCGAGGTCGTCGTCGGAGGCGGGGCCGACGACAGCGAGGGCTACTTCATCCAGCCGACCGTGCTGGAGACCCGCGATCCGGCCTCCCGGCTGATGCGCGAGGAGCTCTTCGGCCCGATCGTCACGACCTACGTCTACCCGGAGAGCAAGTGGGACGAGACGCTCGACCTCGTCGACGACAACCCGTACGCGCTCACGGGCGCCGTGTTCTCCGAGGACCGCGCCGCGATCGACCAGGCGCACGAGCGGCTCCGCTACACCGCCGGGAACTTCTACGTGAACGACAAGCCGACCGGCGCGGTGGTCGGCCAGCAGCCGTTCGGCGGCGCCCGCGGCTCGGGGACGAACGACAAGGCCGGCTCGATGTGGAACCTGATCCGCTGGGTCAGCCCGCGGACGATCAAGGAGACGTTCGTTCCGCCGAAGGACTACCGCTACCCGTTCATGGCGCCGGACTCGACGGACGGCGCCGGCAGCCCTTAACGGGCGCTCAACAACCCAGCGTGTCTCCCGGCGTCTGAGCTGACAGGGCCGCCTCGGTCGTCCTGGTCACTGCGGCGGCCCACCTCCCCTAGGCGTTCTCGCCGGCACGGCGGATACTGGCGGGATGCGCGTTGCGACTGCGCTCGCCCTTGCCGCTCTGCTCCTGCCCGCGTGCGGCTCGGGCGACGAGTCGGCCGGCGGAATCGCGCCGACCTCGACGGCCTCGGAACAGGCACTCCGGCTGGTCGCCGTCGGGGACTCGATCCCGACCAACGATCCCCTCGTCTGTCGAGGCTGCACCGGCTTCGTCGACCGCTACGCCGCTGCGGTCGAGAAGGCCACGGGGGAGCCCGTCCAGGTGGAGAACCTCACACAGCCGGGCTCGACGCTCCCGGAGCTCGTTGCGGGGCTGGATGGGTTGCGAGCCCCGCTGGAGAACGCCGACGTCATCCTGGTCGGGATCGCCCACAACAGCAACGAGCTGGCCTCGGATCGACCCTGCGGCAAGCCCAGGATCGGCGAATCGCCGGATTGGGCGGCGATGACCGAACGATGCGCGAAGCGCTCTGCAGCTGACGCCAGGCCGCTCTACGACCGGGTCTTCTCCGGAATTGCCGGGCTCCGCAGGGGGAAGCCGACGATCCTGCGGACGATCAACCGCTACAACGACTGGAACGGCCTCGTCAACGCGCATCTGACGCCCGCCCAGGAGCGCGCGACCGCGGTCTTCGTTCGCGAATGGAACGCGGTGCTCTGCGCCAGCGCGAAGGCGAACGGCTTCGGTTGTGCCGACATCTCGAAAGCCTTCAACGGCCCGGCCGGGCTGAAGCGCTCGGGCCCGCTGCTGGCTCCGGACTACACGCACCCGTCCGACGCGGGGAACGCCGTGATCGCCCGGACGCTCGCCGCCCTCGGCTTCGCGCCTCTCAGCTAGGCGCGCCCGGCCCGGTGCAGCTGCGCGTAGATCGAGCGCGCCGTCTTCGCCGGGATCCCCGGAACGCCCTCGAGCTCCGCCTCCGACGCGGCCAGGAAGTGCTCCGCCGAGCCGAAGTGCTGGAGCAGCGCCCGCCGCCTTGCCGGCCCGACCCCTTGCAGCGTGTCGAAGATCGACTCGCGCGCCCTCGCGTCGCGGCGCTGACGGTGGAAGCCGAGGGCGAAGCGGTGGGCCTCGTCCCGAATACGTTGGAGCAACTGCAAACCGGGTGAGTGCCGCTCGAGGCGGATCGGCTCCGGCTGGTCCGGGACGAACACCTCCTCGGCCCGCTTCGCCAGCGAGATGACGGCCACCCGCGGCAAGTCGTAGGCCTGCATCGCCTGGATCGCGGCCGACAGCTGACCCTTCCCGCCGTCGATCACCACCAGGTTCGGAGCGGACGCGAAGCCCTCGTCGTACTCCTCCTCCGTCCCGACGCCCACGCGGGCGAACCGGCGCGAGACCGCCTCGGCGAGCGCCGCGTAGTCGTCCTGGCCGTCGATGTCCCTGATCCCGAACTTGCGGTAGTGCGCCTTCTTCGGCGTCCCGTCCTGGAAGACGACCATCGAGGCGACCGGCGACGACTCCTGGATGTTCGACGCGTCGAAGCACTCGATCCGAAGCGGCAGGCTCTCGAGGTTCAGCACCTCGCGGAGCTCCTCCAGCGCCTCGACCCGCCGCATCCGCGACTGCTCCTGCTTCGCCGTGTCGGCCTCGAGCGCGAGCCCGGCGTTCTGGTCGGCGAGGTCCTGGAGCCGGCGCTTCTCGCCCCGCTCCGCCGCGCGGACCTCGACCCGCGAGCCGCGCCGCTCGGAGAGGAACTCCGCCAGCGCCTCGGTGTCCCCGGCCTCTCGCGGGACGATGATCTGCGGCGGGATCGACGGCGCCGAGCCGTAGTACTCGAGGACGAACGCCTCGAGGACGTCCTCGACGGCCTGGCCGTCGACGTTCTCGAGGTGGAACGCGTACCGGTCGACCATCTTCCCGTCGCGCAGCGGGAAGATCTGCACGGCCGCGCGGTTCCCGTCGATCGCGATCCCGACCACGTCCACCGTCCCGACCGCGCGCTTGTCGGCCGCCTGCCGCTCGGCGAGGTGGCGGACGGAGAAGAGCCGGTTCCTGAACCGCGCAGCCTCCTCGAAACGCTCCTCGGAGGCCGCCTCCTGCATCCGGCGCTCGAGCTCGCGGATGATCGGGCGCGTCTCGCCCGAGAGGAACTCGATCACGCCGTCGATCACCTGCCGGTAGTCGTCCTTCGAGATGTAGTTCACGCACGGCGCGTAGCAGCGGTCGATGTGGAAGTCGAGGCACGGGATCCCCGAGTGGCGCCCGGGCTTCGGGCCCTCGCACGGCCGGAATCGGAAGACGCGGTTGAGGACGTCGAGCGTCTCGCGCACCTTCTTCGCGTTCGCGTACGGGCCGAAGTAGACGACGCCCCGCCGGTGCCGCTCGCGCGTGAACATCACCCGCGGGTAGTCGTCCTCGACGGTGACGGCGATGTACGGGAACGACTTGTCGTCGCGGAGCCGGACGTTGAACGGCGGCCGGTGCCGCTTCACGAGGTTCTGCTCCAGGTGGAGCGCCTCGACCTCGTTGCCGGTCACGATCACCTCGAGGTCGGCGATCCGCGAGACCATGCCCGCAATCCCGGACCTCGTGTCGCCGCTCTGCTGGAAGTAGCTCCGTACCCGCGAGCGCAGTGACTTCGCCTTGCCGACGTAGAGGATCTTCCCTCGCGCGTCGCGGAACAGGTAGACGCCCGGCTTCGCCGGGAGGCGCTTCAGCTTCGGCTCGAGGGACGTGGCCACGCGGTCCAATGTAGCCTCGTGCCCCCGTGTGGAAATGGGGTCTCTTGGGGTGCCTGGGGGTTGCCACCGCGATCGCGCTCGTGGGCTGCTCCGTGCCGGGCATGGACGATCGCGAGGTCGACGTCGGCGTCTGGGAGTACTTCATCCGCGACCCGGATCCGGCCGTCGCACGCCGGAAGCTCGCGGACACGACGGCCGCCGGCTTCGAGGCCGCGATCACGAACTCGTTCTGGGAGCCCGGCCGCACCGAGCCGTCCGAGCAGGAGCTGACGGAGCTCCGCAACGCGGCGCAGGCGGCGGTGAACGCGGACGTGCGGCCGCTCCTGATCGTCCAGAGCCCCGGCAGCCGGACGACGCCGAACACGGCCGAGCTTCGCGCCGAGTTCACCCAGTACGCAGCGGCGCTCGCCCGCGCGCTCCCGCAGTATCGCGACTTCATCATCGGCAACGAGCCGAACCTGAACCGCTTCTGGCTCCCGCAATACGGGCCCGACGGCGAGAACGTCGCAGCCCGCGACTACCTGGCCCTGCTTGCGGAGAGCTACGACGCTCTGAAGGCGGTGTCGGAGGACATCCGCATCATCGGCGGCGCGCTCGCGCCGCGCGGAGGCGACGACCCGACCGCGCCGCGCCACACGCACTCCCCGACCAAGTTCATCGAGGACATGGGTCGCTTCTACCGCGAGAGCGGCCGGGACCGGCCCGTGATGGACGCGTTCGCGCACCACCCGTACCTCGAGCGGTCGGAGGTCCCCCCGGAGTTCGAGCACCCGCGCACGACGACGATCTCGCTGGCCGACTACGACAAGCTCGTCGGCCTGCTCGAGGAGGCGTTCGACGGCACCGCGCAAGAGGGCGGGGAGCTCCCGATCCTCTACACCGAGTTCGGCGTCCAGAGCGAGATCCCGTCCGAGAAGGAGGAGGCCTACACGAACCAGGAGTCACCGGCCGCCGCCGACGCCGTCTCCGAGGAGACGCAGGCCGAGTACTACCGCCGCGCGCTGGAGCTCGTCTGCGACCAGGACACGGTCGAGGGCCTCTACATCTTCCACGTCTGGGACGAGCCGGACCTCGCCGGCTGGCAGTCCGGCCTGTACTACGCCGACCAGACCCCGAAGTCGAGCCGGGGCGTGCTCACGGATCTACCATCCTGCTGATGAGCGGCCAGTACGTCGCGTACCAGTTCTTCCGCGTCGACCCCGCCTGGCGCCGGCTCCCCGTCGAGGAGCGGATGGCCGGCAAGGACGCCTTCGCGGAGGTCGTCGAGGACTGGGCCGGCCGGATGGAGACGCTCCGCGCCTACACGGTGACCGGCGTCCGCCCGGACTCCGACTTCTTCCTCTGGAAGATCACGCAGCGGTACGAGGACCTCGGCGAGCTCGGCGCCGCGCTGAACGCCACGCCGCTCGCGGGCTGGCTGGAGACGCCGTACTCGTACCTCGCGACCACGAAGGCGTCCCAATACACGGCGGCGCGGCGCCCCCGGAAGATCGTCCCCAAGGGGCAGCCGTACCTCGTCGTCTACCCGTTCGTGAAGACCCGCCCCTGGTACGCCCTCCCCGAGGAGGAGCGCCAGCGGGCGATGGACGAGCACATCCGCATCGGCCGCGAGGAGTTCCCGGGGATCACGAACCACACGACGTACTCCTTCGGGATCGACGACCAGGAGTTCATGACGGCCTTCGAGTGCGACGAGCCGGCGGACTTCATGCACCTGATGCTCACGCTCCGAGAGAGCGAGGCGAGCCGGTACACGGAGCGGGACACGCCGATCTTCGTCGGGCAGGCGGTGGAGATCCGCGCCGCGCTCGACGCGCTCGACGGCGCCGGCATCCGGGCCGAGGCCTAGCGCCTCTTCGGCGGCTCGCTTTCGACGGGCCGGTAGCCGGCGAAGTCCGATTCGAGGACGCCTTCCCCGCTCGTCAGGCCGGGCAGCTCGCGCTGGAGGTCATTCAAGCGCGCCGCCGACAGGACGCTCTCGATTCTCGAGTGCTCTCCGTCCATGGTCGGCGCTTCGAATGTGCCCCCGAGCCGGGCCAGCGCCGGCAGGACCGCGCCGACCGCCGCCGTCGGCACCTCGAGCGTGACGCTGGTGATCGGCTCGCAGACGACCGTTCCGGCCGCCTCGAGCGTCTTTCTCATGACCAGCGGCGTGAGCTTCCGAAAGTCGGCGGCGGTGCTCAGCGGTCCCCGCTTCGACGGCGGCCCGTCGGGGACGCTGTAGGCGCACGTTGTCATCGTCACCACGCAGTCGCTGACCTCCCACCCGAAGAGGCCGCTGCCGAGAGCGTCATGGATGTACTCCCGCATGTGCTCCGTGAAGTTTTCCGCGCTCTTGTAGACGTACAGCGGCATGGCCCGCTTGGCGACGGGCATCCGGAACTCGAACCCCGAGCCGTCCGGAGCAGGCTCGACCCGGAAGCCGATCGTGGCGAAGTACGGATTCGTCTCGGCATGGAGGACCTCGAGAGCCTCGCCGGTGCCGGCCGGGCGCTCGATGCAGATCGGGGTCGTCTCCTCGAAGGTGACCTCGAGGCCGAAGTCGCTCGCGAGTGTTGCCTGGATGACCTCCTTCTGGACCTCGCCGTAGAGCGAGACGGACAGCTCGCTGCCGTCCTGCCGGACGGCGATCAGCGGGTCCTGCTCCTCGAGCTGCGCCAGGGCCACGCGGAGCCGCGCCGCTTCCTCGAGGTCGGCGGGCACGACGACGGATTCGAGCGTCGGCGGCGCGAACTGAGGGTCGGCCGTCCGTAGGTCGCCGATCCGGTCACCGATCCGGATCTCGCTCAGGCCCCAGAGCTTCCCGATCTCGCCCGCGGAGACCGATGCGCGCTGCTCGTCCGAGCCGCGGTCGAAGACCCTGATTGCGGTGACCTTCTCCTCGATGTCGTCGCCGAACGAAAGGCGCTCTCGTGCGCTCACGGTGCCCGAGAACATCCGGACGTAGGCGATCCTCTCGCCGGCCGGGCCGCGCTCGATCTTGAAAACAGTGCCCGCCACGGGACCGTCGCCGTCCCGCTCGGCGGCGGGCAGGAGCTGGGCGATGCCGGCCATCAGCCGCTCCACCCCGGCTCCGGTCAGGGCCGAGCCGGCGAAGACGGGGTGCACCAGCGCCTCCTTGGTCTGCGCAGCGAGCTCTGCGCGGAGGACCTGCGCGGGAAGAGTGGTTCCCTCGACGTACGCGGCCAGGATGGGCTCGCTCCGCTCGGCGAGCACCTCCACGTCCGGCGACTCGGCCCTGACGATCGCGGCGGAGAGCCTCCGGGCGATCTCCTCCAGGACGCGCTCTTCATCCGCGCCGACGCGGTCCATCTTGTTGACGAAGATCAGCGTCGGGACGGCGAGCCGCTGGAGCGCGCGCATCAGGAGCGGCGTCTGCGGCTGCACCCCCTCCACCGCGGAGACCACGAGCACCGCACCGTCGAGCACGCTGAGCACGCGCTCGACCTCGGCGATGAAGTCCGGGTGCCCCGGCGTGTCGATCAGGTTCACCGTCACGTCGTCGACCGCGAACGACACGACGGCGGACTTGATCGTGATGCCGCGCTGCTGCTCCAGCGCGAGGGAGTCGGTCTGCGTCGTCCCGCGGTCGACGCTGCCGACCTCGTCGATTACTCCGGCGGCGTAGAGCAGCCGCTCGGTGAGCGTGGTCTTACCGGCGTCTACATGCGCCAGGATCCCAAGGTTCAGCGTTTTCCGTGCCAAGCGTCATACCCTCCGAATAGGTCGAGAAGCCCTTCTGGATGGACATGGACGCTGGGCGCATCTCCGCTCCCTTGGTCGCTTGGCGCCGGTGAGTCGGCGCGAACCCTAGCCGTACCTGTGCTGGTCCCGCCAGACGCGGAACATCGAGAAGCCGCAGATCCCGAGGATCACGAAGAACGCGAACGCGCTGCGGCCCGAGGCGCCCTGGACGATGAAGACGCCGATCGAGACCAGCGCGAGGATCGCGCCGCCGTAGAAGGCAGCCTGGGCCCGGCCGGGCCAGGTCGAGATCTCGCCTCGCCGCTCGCGCCACATCAGGTAGACGAAGAACGCGACGGCGAGGAAGAAGACGATCCGGGTCAGGTAGACCAGCGAGAGCAGCGCCGTCTGCTGGTTGAGGACGATGATCGCGAAGACGATCGCGGCGATGATCAGGAACCCGCGGAGGGTGGGGTTCATGTCTGCGAAGAAGCGCCTCATCCCGACGTCAAGTACGCCCTCGTCGCCAGCGCACCTGCGAGCAGCGTCGAGCCGGCGAACCAGGCGAGCCGCCGGCGCGGCTCCTCGGGCGCGTAGAGCCACGGCGCCAGGGCGGCGATGAGCGCGAGCGACCCGTAGGCGTAGTGGAGCTCGTCCGGCGCACGCCGGCCGTCCGAGACGAGCAGGAGCCCGATGCCGACCTGGGCGATGAGGAGGGTCTGGACCAGTGCGAGGACGTGGCCGAGCGGCCGGCTCGCATCCCGCCTCCGGAAGTACGAGAGGCCCCCCCACACCGCCGCCGCCGCCGCGACGACGAGCACGGAGAGACCGACCAGCTGATGAGCGTCGACCACGGGCGGCCAATGTATAGGGTGCCGTTGTGGTGGAGGAAGGCGGCGAGGCGCCGGATTTCGAGCTGACAAGCGACACCGGCGAGCGGGTGAAGCTCTCGCAGTTCCGCGGTCAGCCCGTCGTCCTCTACTTCTATCCCAAGGACGACACGCCGGGCTGCACGAAGCAGGCGTGCGGGATCCGCGACTCCTACGACGACTTCGGCGAGCGTGGCGCGGTCGTCCTCGGCGTGAGCCCGGACGACGAGACCTCGCACGTGAAGTTCAAGCAGAAGCACGGCCTGCCGTTCACGCTCCTCGCCGACCCGGGGCACGAGGTTGCCGAGCAGTACGGGGTCTGGAAGGAGAAGAACTTCGCCGGCAAGAAGTACTGGGGCGTCGAGCGCTCGACCTTCCTGATCGACGAAGAGGGCCGGGTCAAGAAGGCCATGCTCCGGGTGAAGCCGGACACGCACGCCGAGAAGGTGCTCGAGGCGCTCGCCTAGGTGCGAGCCGACGCGATCCTCGTCATCCTCTGCGCCCTCCTCCTGGCGGGCTGCGGCGGCGACTCCGGCGGCGGCGGCGACTCGGTCGCCATCATCGACCAGGACTCGGCCGAGACGGCCTATCGCGAGGCGTACACGCCCGCGTGGATCCAGGCGTGCAAGAAGGCGCTCGCCGACATCCGCAAGACCTCGCCGAACCGCGCCGCGCGGGTCAGCTGCGACCGGCCGGTCGAGCAGATGGAGGGCAACACCGCGTTCGACACGGAGCAGGCGCGGGCCGAAGGGCGCGAGCAGGGCACGTTCGACGGGTGCGCCTACGCGTGGGACGAGGCGTACGCCGCAAGCGGAGGCGAAGTCCAGCCGCGCTGCTGAGCGACCAGGTAGCCCTCGCCGCCCACCGGCGCAGACATACGAACTCTTAACTCGATTGCTCTCATCGGATGCCGATACTTAGGCTCGGGACTCGGGCCGACACGCGCCCGCAACTGCTGGGGAGGACTATGAGGAAGCTGAGTGTGATCGTTGCCGGGGCGACTGGCGCCGTTCTCGCCACCGCCTCACTGTCGTTCGCGGCGGCGGCGCCGAGTACTCCTGCTGCCGGTGCGGCAACCGACTCTCACCCGACCTTCACCTGGTCGCTCCCAGCCAACGAGCAGGCCGACATCCTGCAGATCGCTTCAAGCCCAGCCACGACACCGAGCGGAGAGTTCTACGACGAGAACGTCGTCGAAACCGGCTTTCTCGGCGCGAGTGACCAGTCGACTTGGAGCCCGTCGTCCGCCCTTTTCTCGGGCGCGTACTGGTGGAACGTGCGAAGCCACGACCGGGAGGACTTCACAAGCTTCTTCAGCACTCCAAGTCCCTTCGCTGTCGCCAGCCAGGTTCGGCTTCGGCAGGTGCGGATTCGCCGGAACTCGTACTCGTTCATCCCTGATGATCTCTCGATCTCCGTGAGCTGGGCAACGAACGTGCGGCATGTTGTCGTTCAGGCGAAGCTCTTTCAGGGGCGCCGACAGGTCGGCCGTGTTCGGGACGCGTCCGAGACACTCATCAGCCTCGACGCGGACGATGCATTCCTCACGTGGCGGCGACCGCGACGCGTGAAGACCGGCGCCCGGCTTCGCGTCGTCGTCTCAGTGCTCGCAGGACGCAAGGTCGCGAGCATCCAGCGTTTCGTCCGCGCGCCCTAGTCCTCGGCTGACACGAGGCAGCAAGCCGGCTCTGTCTCGAGAGCGCTCAAGCCGCCCGGGGCAACACACGTGGATGAAAAGATGAATCGCGCATGAAGCCGCGCATCTTCCTCGGGTCGTCGGGCAAGCAGGCCGAGCTGCTCGAGGCGATCGCGCGAGACCTCGGGGAGGTCGCCGACGTCGAGCTGTGGATGACGACGTTCAACCCGGGACGGTCCACCCTCGAGCGGCTGGTTGAGCTGTCCCAGGAGGTGGATTTCGCCGCCTTCGTGTTCGCCCAGGACGACTGGACGATGACCGATGCGGCCGAGTCCGGCGAGGCGTCGCCGCGCGACAACGTGGTGTTCGAGGCCGGGCTCTTCGGCGGCGCCCTGGGCATCCGGCGGACATTCATCCTCCACGCGCACGAGTCCAAGCTGCCGAGCGACCTGCTCGGGCTGACCACCGTCCGCTACAACCCGGCCGCCGGCGCCGAGGTCGACGCCATCACCGAGAAGCTCCGCAACGCGATCGAGACCGAGGGTCGCCGCGGACTGATCGAGGGTCTGTGGTGGCAGCTTTCGCTCACCGTGCTGACCGAGGACGAACCGTCGGCGGTGGGCCTCGTGCAGATCTCCCGCGACCGAGACGGCGGCATGAACGTCCACGGGCGGGGCTGGCAGGAGGACGGCACGCTCTCCGCACGGTTCTGGAGCGAGGCTGCGAAGGAGCGGAGGGATCCGGCCGGCGTCCTCTACTTCTGGAAGGGAGAGCGACCCCGCGACCCGAATGCCCCGCAGCTCGAGGGCACGGGCGAGATCAGGGTCGAGAGCACCGATCGCGCAACCGGGTACTGGACGACCCGCTCGGACAGCAACCCTGCGCTGAACGCCCGTACGTCCGGCATCTACCTTCGAGCCGACCCCTCGGACCTCCGCGTCCTGGACAGCGGGAGCGCGGAGGAGCGGGCGGAGCTCATCGCGCAGCGCCTCCAGGAGTGGAAGTCGGCCGCGAACTTCTGAGCGCCGAGGGGCTATGCGGATGAGGCCCGCGGCTACAATGGTCGCCCGCGCGGATGTGGCGGAATTGGTAGACGCGCACGGTTCAGGTCCGTGTGGGCGAAAGCCCGTGGAGGTTCAAGTCCTCTCATCCGCATAGCGCGAGTATCGTCACGACGCGTGCGAGATCAGGCACGGCAGCTCTACGTCGCGGGCACAGGATCGTTCGCGCTCGAGATCGCCGAATATGCAGGCTCCGCCGGCCATGAGGTCGTCGGGCTCATCGAGCTGGTCGATCCCGGCCGAATCGGCAGTCGGATTCACGGCTTGGACGTCGTGGGGCCCGACGCGGCCGACGATCCGCCGGCCAGCGCCGTCGTCGGCGTCGGAGGTGACCGGCTGGGCCATTGGTCCCGTCTCGCCGAGCATGGCTGGACTCCGGCGTCGATCGTGCATCCCGCCGCAGACATCAGTCCTTCCGCGTCCCTCGGAGACGGAGTCGTCATCGGCCCAGGCGCGGTTGTCGGAGCAGCGACCGAGCTCGGCGCGCAGGTGCTCGTCGGTCGCGGCGCCCTCATCGGCCACCATGTCCGGCTCGGCTCCGGAGCGACGCTGAATCCCGGGGTCAACGTCGCCGGGCATGTCGAGATCGGCAGCGGCGCTGTGATCGGCCTGGGGGCGATCGTCAGCAACGGCATGGTCGTCGGCGCACGGGCGGTCGTCGCCGCCGGCGCCGTGGTCATGAGATCCGTGGAGCCCGAGACCCGCGTCCAGGGCATCCCTGCGCGAGTCTTCACACCGAGATGATCGGCCGGGTACGACGGCGCCTGGCGCACGCTCTCGACCGGCGGTTCCTCGCGTTGCACCAGCGCGTCGAACATCTTGCGGCGCGAGTCGAAGACACCGGCACTGCAGAGGCGACACGAGCCGCCGAGGATCGCCGGCTGCTCGAGCGCGTGGACGCTCACCTCGCCGGGATGAACGCGCTGCTCCGCGATGAGATCGCTCCCGCCTTGCGGATCATGGCCGGGAACGACGCCGGGAACCGCAGGCTCCTCGAGGCCGCTCGGGCGGACCCCGAATACGAGCGCGCCTTCACCGAGCCGGATCCGCTGGTCACGGTGATCGTCCCGACGAATGGGCGGTCCCTCCTGGCGACTCGAGCGCTTCCCTCGATCCTGGCCCAGACGCATTCCCGCCTCGAAGTCCTTGTCGTCGGCGACGCGACCGGTCCGGAGACGGCGGCTGCCGTCCGAGACTTCCGCGACGAGCGACTGACCTTCGTGAACCTCCTGCAGCGGTACGTCTATCCCGATCCTCAGCGGCATCGGTTCGCAGCAGCCACCCTCGCCCGGAACGAGGGGTACCGCCTCGCTCGCGGGCGCTGGCTCTTCGACGTCGACGATGACGACCACGTGCCTTCCGACGCAGTCGCGCACCTGCTGCGGGCCGCGCGAGACCAGCGACTCGAAGCGGTGGAGGGCGTCGTCCGGCAGCACTCGCCGGATGGCGAGATGTCCGAGCTCGAGCCCCTCCCCGCGAGCCCGAGGCTCTTCGGAGCCGTGGTGCATTCCCATCTGCGGTTCTTCACACGCGAGCACGTTGCCCACGCTTTCGGCGTCGGAGGCGACGTGTTCCGGGGGGAGCGAATGATCCGGGCGGGCGTCAGAGTGGGACAGCTCGACCGCGTGACCTACGAGTACTACCCGGCGCAGTTCTGGGAGCGTGGTTGAGGCCCTCGCTGCCGCGGACTTTCGAGATTCCTTACGCCTCGCACGTACCATTCCGTCCCTGAGACGTGCGGTCTTCCTAGGGGTCTGCCTGCTCGTGGCGCTGCCGGCGCTTGCGTCCGCGCGCGGTCCCGCGGCTGCGGATCCCGGACGGCTCGCGCAGGTCGTGGTCGAGCTCCGGTCGCCCGCGGCCGGCCGCTCGGCGAGCGGGCTGGCGCGGGTGAAGGCCGAGCAGGAGCGCGTCGAGCAGGCGATCAGCAGCGCCGTCCCCGGCGCGAAGGTCCGGTGGCGCTACCGCACCACGCTGAACGCGCTCGCCGTCCTTGCCCCGGTTCGCTCGCTCGCGCAGCTCGAACGGGTCGCGGGCGTCGCTTCCGTGCACCACAGCGTCCTCTACGGCCCGCAGCTCGACCGCAGCCCGGCAGCGATCGGCGCGCCCGACCTGTGGGGCCCGACGCTCTCCACTGCGGGCCAGGGAGTGAAGATCGCGATCATCGACGACGGCGTCGACCAGCGGCACCCGTTCTTCGATCCCGCCGGCTACACGATGCCGCCGGGCTTCCCGAAGGGCCAGACCGCGTACACGACCGCCAAGGTGATCGCGGCGCGGTCCTTCCCGCCGCCCTCGCCCCGCGCGCGGTTCGCGGATCTGCCCCTCAACCCGGAGGAGTCCGAGCACGGGACGCACGTGGCAGGGATCGCGGCCGGGAACAACGGCACGGTCGTGCCGGTCGGCGGCGGCCAGGCGACGATCTCCGGCGTCGCGCCTCGCGCGTACATCGGGAACTACCGCGTCCTGACCGTCCCGACCGCGTCGAACGTCGGGCTCGACGGCAACTCGCCCGAGATCGCCGCGGCCATCGAGGCGGCCGTGCAGGACGGCATGGACGTCATCAACCTCTCGATCGGCGAGCCGGAGATCGCGCAGGGGCGCGACATCGTCGTCCGCGCGATCGAAGGCGCGGCTCGGGCCGGTGTCGTCACCACGGTCTCGGCCGGGAACGACTTCGAGGCGTTCGGCCGGGGATCGGTCTCCTCCCCGGGCTCGGCGCCGTCGGCCATCACCGTCGGAGCCGCGACGATCGGACGGCGCATGGCCAGCTTCTCCTCCGCCGGGCCGACGCCCATGTCGCTCCAGCTCAAGCCCGAGGTCTCGGCGCCGGGAGTCGAGATCCTCTCGGCGGCACCGGCGCGCAAGGGGCTCTACCAGACCCTGAGCGGGACGAGCATGGCGGCGCCGCACGTCGCAGGCGCGGCCGCCCTGCTGCTCCAGCGTCACCCGACGTGGACGCCGGCGCAGGTCAAGTCGGCGCTGGCCACCACCGGTCGGGGGGCGCTGGAGAACCACGGTGAGGCTGCGCCTACGAGACAGGGCGGCGGCTTCGTCGACCTCGTCGAGGCCGACCAGCCGCTCCTCTTCGCGAGCCCGGCGGCGGTCTCGTTCGGCCTCGTGCGGCGCGGGCGGTCGGCGGTGCGGCGGATCGCGCTCACCGACGCCGGCGGCGGCGCCGGCGACTGGACGGTTGCCGCGAGCTTCCAGGGACGGCGCCTGCCCGGTGTGCGCGTCCGCGTCGGTCAGCGGGTCACGGTGCCCGGCAGCCTGACGGTCACTGCCGCGATGCCGAGGACCGGCGCCGGCGGAGAGTTCGGCGGCTTCGTCGTCCTCCGGCGCGGAGCGGAGCTGCGCAGAGTCCCGTTCTGGGGGCTGCTCACGGCGCCCCGGATCGCCCAGCACCCGGCGCGCGTGCTGCGGGGCACCGGCACCTACCGCGGCAACACACGCGGCCGCCGCGCGCTCATCGGTGCGTATCGCTACCCGGAGAACCCCGTCGAGAGCGGCGTCGCCCGCGACCTCCGGGGGCCCGAGCAGGTCTTCAGCTTCCGGCTGCGCCGTCCGGCCGCGAACTTCGGCGTCGCGATCCTCGAACGCGGTCGCGGGTCACGTGTGCAGCCGCGGATCGTCGTCGGCGCGGACGAGAACCGCCTCGCCGGGCCGACGGCGCTGCCGCTGAACACGAATCCCTACCTGCCGACGTTCGGCCAGCCGGCCCCGGTCGTGTCCGTGATCCAGCCGGCGGCGGGGACGTACCGGATCGTCTTCGACAGCACGACGCGGGCCGGCGCAGGGCGCTTCACGTTCCGGTTCTGGGTCGACGACCGGCGGCCACCGCAGCTCCGGTTGCTCACGCGCTCCGTCCGCCGGGGCGGGACGCTGACGTTCCGCGCGAGCGACTCGGGCTCCGGGCTCGATCCGCGCTCGATCTTCGCGAGCGTGGCGGGCAGCTCGCGGGTGCCTACCTACCTCCCGACGGGGAACAGCATGACGATCACCGTCCCGGTCGGCCGCCTTCCCGCGGGGCGCCACCGCGTCGTGATGCAGGTCTCGGACCACCAGGAGTCCAAGAACATGGAGAACGCGCTCCGGATCCTGCCGAACACCCGCGTGCTCGACACGACCATCACGGTTCGTTAGTTCCGGTCGCGCTCTTTGGTCGTCGGGAGCTGCGCGAGGTCGCGCTCCACGCTCGCCGCGAAGTCGTCGTCCTCCGGGCGCAGCACGCGCAGGTTCGACTTGCGGCGCTCGCGGGCCCGCCGGCGGCGGCCCTCCAGGCCGAACCGCGGCGAGAGCCTCGGCCACTCCGCCGCGACCAGCACGGCGACGGCGCAGGCGAGCAACGCGATCCAGAGCCAGCCCACGAACCAATCTTAGCCTCGCGGAGAAACGAGGCTAGCCCGGGAAGAACGGGACGTCCCAGAGGACGATCATCACGCCGATCGCGACCAAGGCGACAACCCCGGCGCCAAGGAGCAGCGCGCGGCGCAGCGGGCTTCCCTGCGTGACCTGGTCGACCGCCTGCTCCGCCCGCTCCAGCAGCCGCTCGAGCCACCGTTCGGCCCAGGCGAACTCGAGCGCGAGCATCCCGAGCCCGATGATGATCACCGGGATGCCGGGGCCGGGCGTCACCAGCATCACCACCCCCGCAGCGAGCACGACGAAGCCCAGGACAGCGAAGACGATCCGGTAGATCCGGTTCCGCTCCCTGTGGCGCGCCTGGCGGGCGCGCACCCGCTCGATCAGCGGCGGGCGGTCCGCCGTCTGCTCCTGTTCCACCGCGAGAAGACTACGGACAGATCCGTACGTGATCGGTGCGGCAGCGGTCGATGCCGCCCCCGCCGAAGACGCGGTCGTTCCCGCGCCAGCCGTCCCGGGAGATCATGAAGTCCCGGCCGCCCCCGCCGAGAAGATGGTCGCGGCCCCGGTTCCCGTCGAGCCGGTCGCGACCCGGGCCGCCGTTGAGCAGGTCGTTGCCGCGGCCGCCGTCGAGCCAGTCGTTGCCGGCGCCGCCGTAGAGGCGATCGTTGCCGCCCAGGCCCAGCAGGATGTCGTTGCCGCCCATCCCGCAGAGGACGTCGCGCTTCGGCGTCCCGCGGAGCGTGTCCTTCCGAGGTGTGCCGATGATGGTGCAGCCGGCGCTCGAGATGCCGCGGGTGAGCGGCTCGGCGAGGTAGCTCTGCCCGGACCGGATGACGATGTCGGCCTGGCGGGCGAAGTCACGCACGGCCACGACGCCTTCCTGGACGAGCGTGAGCGTGCCGTCGCAGCGGTCCTCCGTCTTCCAGACCGTGCCTCGGACGGTCGCCGAGCTGTACCGGCCGCGGGTGCGGTACTTGCCCTTGCCGCTCCCCCACACCCGCCGCACGGGCTTCTTGCTCTTCGCCTGCCACGAGAACGCGGCCTCGAGACAGCTGAAGTCGCCGCCGTCGAGCCGGACCTCCGGGAACGCCGCGGCGTTCGCCTGCAAGAAGGTGAACAGCCCCTCGTAGAACTGGCTCGTCTCGAGGAGCCCCCCGGTGCGCGCCGCGGTGAGCTGGATGCGGCCGTTCGTCGTGTCGATCTGGGTTCCGACGGGGACCTGGTCGGTCGCGGTGAGCTCGACGAACCGGTCGCTGCCCGGCACGCGCACGAGCACGCGGCCCGAGACTGGCGCGACGTTGACGTTCTGCGCCGGCGCCGGTGGCGGCGGGTTGAAGTGCGCGGTGACCGACCGTGGGCCGTTCATCGGGACGACGCAGGCGCCGGTGCCGGTGCACGCGCCCTCCCAGCCGGCGAACGTCCAGCCCGCGTCCGGCGCGGCGCTGAGCGCGACGTTCGTCCCTTCGTCGAACGGCGCCGAGCAGGTCACGCCGCAGGAAATGCCCGCCGGCGTGCTGGCGACGAGGCCGTCGCCGGTCTTGGAGACCGAGAGCGTGTGCTGGGTCGGCGGTGTGCCGAAGCGCGTGACGGTCGTGAAGGTGGCCGTCCTCCCCGGCAGCAGCTCGACCACGTCCCACTGCTGGCTGAGCGTGGCGTCAACGGCCTCCCCCGGTGTGTCGCCGTCGTCTGCCTCGGGGATGCCGCCGGCACCCTCGATCGCCTGCGTGTAGGGGGCGGGCTGGATCGTCCAGCGCCCCGGCACGGGGCCGGCGAGCGAGCCGGTGATCGCGAGTGCGGTCTCGTGGGGGAGCGCGTCGCCGGCGTCGAACTGCTCGAGCTCCGAGCCGTCCGCATTCGCAGCCGAGCCGTCGCTCTCGCTGCCGTCGAAGAGCAGGTCTCCGTCGACGTGCCGGACGACAGCGAAGGTCAGGGTCGCCCCCTCCGGATTCGTGTTGGTGATCTCGTAGGTCTGCGTCAGAGTCGACGTCCGCGAGCTGATCGGCGCCAGCGTCTGGACAAGCCGCACGCTCACCGAGCTGAGGACGAAATTGGTCGTCACCCCGGTCGTGCTCTGCGACTCGACGAAGACGCACTCGCCCTCGAGGAAACGCTGCTCAGCCCCGACGAAGACCTTGGAGGTGTTCGTCGTCTCGGCGGGACCGCCGGCGCCGGGCGGGTTGAAGGTCGCTCCGCGGAAGGCGCCCGAGCCGTCGACCACGACGTTCAGCGACCCATCCACGGACGGAGCGCCGTTCGAGAGCGCCTGCGTGAGGGGACCGCACTGGCTCTGCGCCTGCGCAACCTGCACACCGCCGGCTCCGGCCGCGGACATCGCTGCCGCGGCGGCCAGCGCCAGAAGCGCCGCCCTTACGGGCAGCGCGAGACGATGCCGGTGTTCAGGCACTGGTCTGCTCCTGGGCCGCCGAGCGCGGCGTCCTGGCCGTCGCGACGCATCCGGTCCTTCCCGGGGCCCCCGAGCACCCGGTCCTTGCCCTTGCCGCCGATGAGGAAGTCGTTGCCGTAGCTCCCGTTCAGATGGTCGTTTCCGCCCTCGCCGGCAAGCGTGTCGCGCCCGCGTCCCCCGTCGAGCCGGTCCGCGCCCGCCCCTCCGAGGAGCTCGTCCCGTCCGTTGCCGCCCTTCAGGGAGTCCTTGCCCGCGCCGCCCAGCAGCCGGTCGTTGCCGGCGCCGCCGAGCAGCCGATCGTTCCCGCCGAAGCCGACGAGGACGTCGTTGCCGCCGAGCCCGCACAGCACGTCCACGCCGGGCGTTCCGCGAAGGACGTCGTCACCGGCGGTGCCCCTCTGCGTGCAGCCGTCCTGCCGCTGCTGCTGCGGGTCGCGCGTCACAGGCACGGGGACCCGCGTCGTCGCGCTCGCCGCGTTGTTGCCGGCAGCCGGGTCGGCTTCGTTGCCGGCCACCGTCGCCGTGTTCGTGTGGATGCCGGGCTCGAGCGTGGTCGCGACGATCGTCAGCGCCGCGGTTCCGCCGCTCACCAGGGTGCCGACGGTGCAGCGCACGACTGGCGAGGTGGCGCAGGCGACCTGCCCGACCCGTGCGGACACAATCTGGAGGCCTGCCGGCAGCGCGTCCGTGACCACCACGCCCGTGGCCGTGTCCGGACCGTTGTTGTGGACGGACACGTCGTACGTCACCGCCCGGTCGACGGCGCTCGACGCCGGGCCGCCCATCGTCACGGCCAAATCGGCCGTGGGCAGGGCCGGCGGGGGCGGCGGAGGAGGCGGCGGTGGCGTCGTCGAGTCGTCCTTGAGGATCGTGATCGAGCCGCCGCCGATCACCGCTGCGTTCAGCGGCGACGTGAGCTCGATCGTCAAGGTCTCGTCGAGCTCGACCTCGGTGTCACCGAGGATTGTGACCGTGAGGCTCTTGGACGTCTCGCCTGGCGCGAAGGCCAACGGGCCCGCCGCCGGCAAATAGTCGAGGCCGGCCGTCGCGGAGCCGTTCGCCGTGGCGAAGGCGACGAGTACCTGCCTGCCGCTCTGCTTGCTCAGCGTGACGGGAACCTGGACGGTGTGGCTGCCGCTGTCGCCCTCAGGTGTGTTGACGGCCGAGCCGGCGAGCTCGACGAGCGCGTCGTCGTCGGCGATCGTGCCGGTCGCGAAGCTGGGCGCCGTGACCCCGCCCGTCAGGACCTCGACGTTCACGCGGAAGGTCTCGTCGTCCTCGTCCAGCCCGTCGTCGATCAGCTTGACCGGGAAGTCGCGGCTCCCCGCGCCGGCGAACGTGAACGTCCCGCTCGCCGGGATGTAGTCCTCGTCCGCCTTCCCGGTTCCGTCGGACGTCGACAGCCGGATCACGGCGGCCGCCGGCGACGCGAGGTTGAACACGACCTCGTCGGCGGTCTCCGGGGCGCCGGGCTGATCCGCGAGCGTGACGCTCGGGACGCCGCCCGCAGCCAGGACGTCAACGGTGACGGTCGCGGGTGTCGACGCATCCTGGTCGTCGTCGGCGACGAACTGGAACGTGTCGGTGCCGGTGAAGCCTGGGGTCGGCGTGTAGTGGGCGTCGTCGCCCTCGATCTCCACCGTGCCGTGCTGCGGAGCACCGGTCACCGCGAAGAGCAGCTCGTCGCTCTCGACATCCGAGGCGCGCAGCCGGAAGCTCGCCGCGCGGCCCTGGACGGTGACGACCGTCTGATCCTCTGCGACCGGAACGTCGTTCACGGGCGCGACTTCGATCGCGTAGGTGCCGCGCGAGGCGTTCGTCCCGTCGGTGACCTCGACCTCGAAGGAGTCGAAGCCGTTGAAGTTCGGGTCCGGCTCGAACTGGACCTCGTCGCCGTCGCCCGGGCCGGTGAGCTCGCCGTGGGCCGGGCCGCGGACGACCTCGAAGCTCAGCTCGTCCTCGTCCTGATCCTGCGCTGCGAGCGTGAACGGTTCGGAGAGCTCGTCTTCGGTCGCCGGGAGATTGGCTTCGGTCACGAGCTCCGGCGTGGCGTCGTCGTCCGCGATCGACGCGCTCGCGAAGCCATCGCTCAAGGTTGCGCCGAGCTGGCCGGAGAGGACGACGCCGAACGTCTCCGTGCTCTCGTCGCGGTTATCGCCCCTGATCGGGACGGTGACCGTCTCCACGGTGTCGTCCGGGGCGAACGTGAGCAGCTCGGCGGTCGGCTCGAAGTCGGTGTCGGCCAGAGCAGAGCCGCTCACCGCGGTGGCGAGGACGGTGACCGGCGTCTGCGCCGCCGGCGTGAGCGTCACCGTGAACGTGGCGCTCGCGGTGTCGCCGTCCGTCTCGAGAATGGGCTCCTCGACGTCGGCGATCGAAAGCTGAGGAGCCGCACCGCCCTGGTCGTCGTCCTGGATCGTGCCCTGGGCCTGGGCGTCCGCGATCGTGCTGTTCCCCGGGTTCGTCAGGTTGACGAAGAACTGCTTGTGGTTCTCGATGATCGCGTCACGCACGACCTGAACCGTGACCGTCTCGGTCGTGTCGCCCGGAGCGAACGTGACGACACCGGTGCTCTCGAGGTAGTCGGCCGGGGTGATCGCGCTGCCGTCGGCGGTTGCGAACTGAGCGGTGACGGTGTTCTCGCTCGGGGTCGACAGCGTGACCTCGAAGTCGAACGCCGTCGTCCCCGCGCCCGTTCCCTCCGCCTTCATGACATCGCCGATCGCGATCGTCGGCGCGTCGTCGTCATCGGCGATCGTGACCGTCGCCTGCGTGTCCGTGAGCACCGTGTTGTTGGGGCTCGACAGGTTGACGAGGAACGTCTGGTCGGGCTCGTCGCGCGTGTCGTTCGTGATCGGGACGTCGAACGTCTCGGTCGTGTCGTCGGCGACGAACGTGAGCGTCCCGGACACGGCCGAGTAGTCCGTGCCCGCCTCGGCGGTGCCGTTGGCCGTCTCGTAGTTCACGGTCACCTGCTCGCTGGACGGCGCGGAGAGCGTGACGGTGAGCGTCTTCGTCCCGATCGCCTCCGCCGCCGAGTCGTCCGCTGCGCCGCCGCCGGGCACCGAGAAGAGCTTCGCGGTCGTGGCGTCGTAGCGCGCCTC
>DATBMH010000005.1:0-9357 GCA_036554945.1 Gaiellaceae bacterium
AAGCCGTTCGAGCGGATGCGGCTCGCGGCGTTCGTGGCGCGCTGCCAGACGATCAAGGGCCACGGCGAGCTCGACCGGACGCCGCTCGTCGAGTGGCTGACGAGGCTCTGCGGCCGCGGCGTCGTCGAGAAGCTCTGGAAGCCCCTCCTGGACTCGAAGTTCGACGGGCACTACGACGACCTGCCGGCCACCTACATCTGGGCGCGCACGAAGCGCATGTCGAAGACGCGCGACAAGAGCGGCGCCGAGATCATGGGGTGGCTCGAGGGTGGCTACACGACCCTGATCGACGCGCTGGAGCGCCGGATCCGCGAGCTCGGCGGCGAGTTCCACACCGCCACGCAGGTCGACCAGATCTCGCAGAGCGGGATCGTGGTCGAGGGCCGCTACCGGCCGTTCGACTACGTGCTCTGCACGCTCGCTCCGCCGCAGGCCGCGTCGGTTCTGGCGCCGGAGCTGAAGCACCACGCGCACGCCGACCGGTTCCGGTACCTCGGCGTCGTCTGCCTGCTCCTGCGGACGACGAAGGAGATCAGCCCCTACTACCACCTGAACATCACGGATCGCCGGGTGCCGCTGACGACCGTGGTCGAGACGACGCACGTCGTCGACCCGGAGTACGTCGGCGGGCACCTGATGTACATCACGCGCTACGTCGAGCCCGGCCATCCCGACCAGGAGCGGCCGATCGACGAGCTCGAGGCCGACTACCTCGCGGAGGCGCGGAAGATCTTCCCGGAGCTCACCGACGACGTGATCCTCCATCGCAAGCTGCAGCGGGCGCGGATCACGGAGCCGGTGCACCTGCTGGGCGGCAGGGCGAACCTGCCGGAGATGTTCCCGGCGCCGGGCCTCGCGCTCGGGTCGCTCGCGCACGTCTACCCCGAGATCTCGAGCGGCCAGGCGACGATGGGCGTCACCAACCGCATCGTCCCGGGAATCCTCGAGCGTCTCCGCGAGAGCGGACGCGAGGAGGTGGCGGCGTGACCGCCGCCGTCGCCGCGGTTCGGGGACAGGCGGAGCGCCTGCGGGTCGCCGTCTCGGCGGACGCGATCGCGCTCGGCGGGCTCGCGGCCTACTCGCTCGTGCTCCTCGCTGCGGCGTGGGGGACCTGGGGCGACCTGGACAGCGACACCGGCTACGACCTGATGGCCGGGATCCGCATCGCCGACGGCGAGGTTCCCTACCGCGACTTCATCTACTTCTACGGGCCGCTCGCACCGGGGCTCTCGGCGCTCGCCGTCCTCGTCGGCGGCTCGAGCGTCGGCGCGGCGGTGGCGCTCGGCCTGCTCGTGACCGGCGCGATCGTCGGTGCGACCTACGCGCTGGCTCGGACGCTCGTCGGCCCGCTCGGCGCGTTCCTCGCGGCTGCGCTGACCACGGCGGTCGCGCTGATCCCGAACAACTACAGCTTCGTCCTCCCCCACACGCACGGCGCGACGCTCGGCACGCTCGGGCTCCTGGCGATGCTGCTCTTCGTCGCCCGCTACGCGCAGCAGGAGCGGACGGCCTGGCTGCTCGGCGCCGGCGCCTCGATCGGGCTCGTCGCGCTGACCAAGCCCGAGCCGCTGGCCGCCGCAGCCGTCGGAGCAGGGCTCTGGCTCCTCCTCCGGTGGCGGGACGGCGCCCGCTTCCGGCGCGAGGCCGCCGTGCTCCTGGCGCCGGCGCTGGCGATCCCCGCCGTCGTCTACGGCGCCTTCGCCGCCGCGGCGTCGGCTCACACGCTGGTGTTCGAGAACCTCTACCCGGTCGACTTCCTCGACGCCGCGGGCAACGCGATGATCGAGAGCCGCATGCCGATGACCCCTTCGAGCTTCGCGGAGGTCGGCGGCAAGCTCGCGCTCTACGCCGGCGGCTGCGTGGCGCTCGTGCTCGTGGCCGGCGCGATCGCGCGGGGCGGGCGGCTCGGCCGCTGGCTCACGATCGCGTGCGTCGCCGGCGGGCTGCTCTTCGTCGCCGGCGCGCTCGTCAAGCCGGACGGCCTGCGGGACGGCATGTACTACCTCTACGGCTGGATCCCGGCCGGCGCCGTCATCGCGCTTGCGCTCCTCGTCCGCCGCTACCGCCACCGGGCCGGGAAGTGGGCGGCCGTGGGCCAGGTCGAGCTGGCGACGGCGGCCGTGCTCGCCGTCCTGGCGCTGACGACCTACGCGTCGTTCGTCGTCCACGGCTGGCGGCCGCAGATGGCCGTCTACTACATCCCCTTCGCCGCCGTGCTCCTCGCGAGGCTGCACCTCTTCGAGCTCGTGCGGAACCGCCCGGGGTACGTCCTCGGCGCCGTCTGGCTCGCCTTCCTGGCGCTGGCAGCTGCCGGCCTGACCCTCAAGGACGTCCGGGCCGAGTCCGCGACCGTGCACGGCGCGGGCGGCTCGCTCGCGGAGACGCCGGGCGAGGCGGTCGCCTACCAGTCCGCCGTCGACGCGATCGCTGCGCAGACGCGGCCGGGCGAGCCGATTCTCGTGGCGCCCCTGCTGACCGGCCTCCACGCGCTCTCCGACCGCCCGAGCGCCCTGCGCGAGCTCTCGATGCTCCCGGGTGCGCTGCCGACGGCGGCGGACGAGCGCGCCGCGATCGCGCGGCTCGAGGACGCCGGCGTCCGATTTGCGATCACCGACAACCGTGAGTGGCGCGGCTACGGCCACACCTCGTTCGGCGACTCGTTCGACCGCGAGCTCGCCCGCTGGATCGAGGGCAATTTCAACCATGCGGCGACGATCCGCGTTCCCGGCGAGGACGGCCGGGAGCTCGACGTCTGGCTGAAGAGGAGGATCCCGTGAAGAGGGTCGGAGTAACCGGAGCCGCGGGCTTCATCGGCTCGCACCTCTGCGAGCGGCTGCTCGCGGAGGACGTCGAGGTCGTCGGGATCGACGATCTCTCCTACGGATCGATCGCGAACGTCGCGCCGTTCCTCGATGACCCCGGCTTCCGGTTCGAGGTGCTGGACTGCACGAACCGGCGCGAGCTGCGAACGGCGTTCGAGGGCTGCGACGCGATCGCACATCTCGCGGCGAAGAAGATCCCGCGCTTCGGCGGCGTCCTCTCGACGCTCGAGGTGAACGTGGGCGGCGTGAACGCGGCCGCAGCCGTGGCGCTGGCGCTCGACGCCGACCTCGTCTTCACGTCCACCTCGGACGTGTACGGCGACGGCACGCCTCCCTACCAGGAGGACGGCGAGATCGTCCTCGGACCTCCGACCTCGAAGCGCTGGTCGTACGCCGTCTCGAAGCTCTACGACGAGCACCACCTCCTCGCGCTCGCCGACGAGCGGGGACTGCGGACGACGATCCTGCGCCTCTTCAACGCCTACGGCCCGCGCAACCACCTGAGCTGGTGGGGCGGCCCGATGGTCACCTTCGTCGAGGCGCTGCTGGACGGCGAGCAGATGGAGATCCACGGCGACGGCCAGCAGACCCGCACCTTCACGTACGTGACCGACACGGTCGACGGGATCGTCCGGGCGCTGCGCTCGCCTGACTCCCGCGGCGAGATCGTCAACGTCGGCGGCATCCAGACGATGACGATCCTCGACCTCGCGTCTCGCATCCAGCGCTCGATGCACATCCCGCAGCCGCTGCGGGCCAACTTCGTCGCGTACGAGACGCTGCCGGGCAAGTACCAGGACGTCCGCCACCGCGTCCCCGACACGACCAAGGCAGAGGAGCTGCTCGGCTTCAAGGCCCAGGTCGGGGTCGACGAGGGGCTGGAGCGGACGATTGCGTGGCACCGAGCGAGGCGCGAGAGCGGCGCCGTGGCCCGCGCATGAACGTCCACGAGTTCCAGGCGAAGGAGCTGCTCGGCTCCTACGGCGTCCCGGTGCCGCCGGGGGCCGTGGCGTACGCCCCGCACCAGGCGGTCGCGGGCGCGTGCGAGCTCGGCGGCGAGTCCTGGGTCGTCAAGGCCCAGATTCACGCCGGCGGCCGCGGCAAGGCGGGCGGCGTGCGCGTCGCCGAGTCGCCGGAGGAGGTCGGCCGGATCGCCGCGGAGCTGCTCGGCACCCGCCTCGTGACCGCCCAGACCGGCCCTGCAGGCTCGGTCGTCGGCCGCGTGCTCGTCGAGCCGGCCTCACGAATCGCGCGCGAGCTCTACCTCGGTCTGGTCGTCGACCGCGCCGCGCAGCGCACTGCGCTGATCGCCTCGACCGCAGGCGGCGTCGAGATCGAGGAGTCGGAGGCGAAGCTCGTGCGCGAGACGATCGACCCCGCGCTCGGACTCCAGGACTTCCAGTGCCGCAAGGTCGCGGCGGCCCTCGGGCTCGGCGGCGACCTGCTGCGGCCCGCCGTGAAGCTGATGCGCTCCGTCTACCGCTGCTTCGTCGAGACGGACGCGCTCCAGGTCGAGATCAACCCGCTCGTCGTGACCGCCGAGGGCGAGCTGGTCGCGCTCGACGCGAAGGTCTCGTTCGACGACAACGCGATCGCGCGGCGTCCGGGCATCGCGGCTCTTCGCGACCTCGACGAGGAGGACCCGAAGGAGATCGACGCCTCCGAGCACGGCCTGAACTACATCGCGCTCGACGGCAGCGTCGGCTGCATCGTGAACGGCGCGGGTCTCGCGATGGCGACGATGGACGCGATCACGCTCCACGGCGCCCGCCCGGCGAACTTCCTGGACGTGGGCGGCGGCGCAACGCCGGAGAAGGTCTCGAACGCCTTCCGGATCGTGCTGACCGACCCGAACGTGAAGACGATCCTCGTGAACATCTTCGCGGGCATCAACCGCTGCGACTGGATCGCGGAGGGCATCGTGGCCGCCAGCCGCGAGCTCGAGATCGACGTCCCGATCGTCGCGCGGCTCGCAGGGACGAACGTGGAGGAGGGCAGGCGGATCCTCGCCGAGTCAGGTCTCTCCTTGATCTCCACCGAGAACCTCGACGAGGCGGCCTCCGCTGCCGTGGCCTCGCTGGGAGCGGCCGCATGAGCGTGATCGTCGACAGGAGCTCTCGCGTCGTCATCCAGGGCCTCACGGGCCAGCACGCGTCCTTCCACGCCGAGGAGGCGATGAAGGGCGGCACGAACGTCGTCGCCGGCGTCACCCCCGGCAAGGGCGGCACGACGCATCTCGGTCTCCCGGTGTTCGACACCGTCGCCGAGGCGGTCGCCGAGACCGGCGCGAACGTCTCCGGGGTCTTCGTCCCGCCGCCGTTCGCGGCGGACGCCGCGCTCGAGGCGATCGACGCCGGCGTGGACTGCGTGGTCGTGATCGCGGACGGCGTGCCCGTCCAGGACATGATCGACGTGAAGCGCTACCTCGTCGGTCGCGACACCCTGCTCGTCGGCCCGAACAGCCCGGGGATCATCACGCCGGGCGAGTGCAAGGTCGGGATCATGCCGAGTCACATCTACCGCCCCGGCCGCGTGGGTGTCGTCTCTCGGTCGGGGACGCTGAACTACGAGGCCGTGCAGCAGATGACCGCCCGGGGGCTCGGCCAGTCAACGTGCGTCGGCATCGGCGGCGACCCGATCAACGGCGTCGACTTCGTCACCTGCCTCCGCGCGTTCGAGGAGGACGAGGACACCGACGTCGTGGTCATGATCGGCGAGATCGGCGGTCCGCAGGAGGTCGACGCCGCGCGCTGGGCCGCCGAGCACATGTCGAAGCCCGTGATCGCCTTCGTCGCCGGCTCCTCGGCGCCCGTGGGGCGTCGCATGGGCCATGCAGGTGCCATCGTCTCGGGCGAGTCCGACACGGCCACGGCCAAGATGGACGCGATCGAGGCCCTCGGCCTGACCGTCGTCCGGAATCCCGCGCAGATCGGCGAGACCGTCGCCCGCGTCGTCCACGAGACGGGCGCCGGGCTGACGCGCGTCGCGGCCCGCTAGCCCTCGTTCGCTTCGGACGTCGACCGCGGCGCGGACACGCGCTCGAAGCGGACGTTGCCCGCCGGGACCATCCAGGTCATGACCTGGACCGCGAGCCGGCCGGCCTGCACCGCCGGGTCCTCGTTGCTGATCCGGCGCGCTGTCTCCGGGTCGCAGCTCATGATCGAGACGCCGCGCAGGCGCTCGTCGTCCTGGTCGTCGAGCGGCCCGCCGGCGACGATGTAGCCCTGCTCGCGCAGGTCGGCCCGGAAGGCGAGATGCCGGTCCTGAAGTGCGTTCGCCTCGTCTTCCGTGAGCTTCGGCGCGTCGGGGCGAAGCACGAGCAGCACGAGCGTGTGCCGGTCGAAGTGCACCTGGCGAATGTAGACCAGGGCCCCCGTTGCCCGAGAGAGCGCGCGGTGCGTCGAGGGTTAGTAACACAGTGTCACTAACCCTCGCTGCCGCTCAGAGAGGCGGAGGAGAGGCCAAGTAACACAGTGTTACTTGGCCGGTGGCGGGTCGGCCTACGCGGGTTGCGGTGCTGCCGGCACCCGGCGGCGCAGGCCGCGCACATCCGCGCGGAGCTCCGGCGCGCGCCAGGCGGCGAGCGCGAGGTACGTCGCGGTGCCGAGCGCGACGAAGATCAGGAGCCGAACGCCCGCCGGCAGGTCCGGCGACACGACCCATTCCTTCGCCACCAGCACCACGGCCGCCATGCCGGCCGTCGCCTGCGCCACGCCGGCGAGCGAGCGGAGGAAGTCCGTGAGCCGGAGCTCGAGCGTCCGCGCGGTGAGCCAGGTGTAGTACGGCTCGACGACCGTGCTGGAGATCGCGTAGCCGGTCGCGACGCCGACGATGCCCCAGTGGAGCCCGCCGACGAAGGCGACCACGCTGGCCGCGAGCACGACGATCGAGTACCGGAGCAGGGTCGCCGTCCTGTCGCACGCCAGCAGGACGCTCGAGTTCAGGCGCTGGAGCGACTGGAGGAGCCCGACCCACGCGAGGATCTGGATCACCGGCGTCGCCTCCTCCCAGCGCGAGCCGAAGAGCGTGGCCACGAACTCCGGCGCGACGAGGATCAGGCCGATCATCGCCGGCACCGTGATCGCGCCGATCATCCGGTTCGCGCGCAGCCACATCGCCGCCATCCGCGGCCGGTCGTCCTGGATCCGCGACATCGCCGGGAAGAGCACCTCGACGATCGGCTGCGCGATCCGCGCGAGCGGCATCAGCATGACGTTGTAGGCGATCGCGTAGGCACCCAGCGACGCGGGGCCCAGGAAGCGCCCGATGAGCAGGTTGTCGAGGTTCCGGTTCGCGTAGAAGAGGACGCGCGTCCCGAAGACGTTCAGGCTGAAGCCGCCCAGCGAGCGGAGGCTGTGGAGCGAGTACGTGAACCGCGGCCGCCAGGGCGAGAACACCCACAGCAGCAGCGTGGAGGTCGCTGCGATCGCGAGCTGCTGGACGATGATCGCCCAGGCGCCGCCGCCCATCGCCGCGACGACGATCCCCGCCGTCCCGCCGACGAGCGTGCCGGCCATCATCCGCAGCTCCAGGCTCCGGAACTGCATCTCCCGGTTGAGCAGGGCGCTCTGGGTCGTCCCGAGCGCGGTCACGAGGAAGCTGACCGAGAGCAGCGCGAAAAGCGGCTGCACCTCCGGCTCGCCGTAGAACGCCGCGAGCGGCCAGGACGCCGCGAACCCCAGGAGCATGAAGAGCGTTCCGACGGCGGCGCTCGTCCAGAACACGGTCGAGCGGTCGTCTTCGCTCAGCTGGTCCCGCTGGACGAGCGCGGCGCCGAGCGCGAGGTCGGCGAAGATCAGCACGAGCGCGGAGAAGACGAGCACCATCGCCGCGAGGCCGTACTCCTCAGGCGTCAGCAGCCGGGCGAGGATGACGACGACGGCGACGCGAGAGAGCTGGCGGAGGACCTGCGACGCGACCTTCCAGGCGAGACCGCTCGCGATCTTCGCCCGCATGCTGTCGCCCCCGGTGTGCACGGCTAGAGCGGCTTGGGGCGGCCGGCGATGCCGGCGGTGGCGGCGATCTCCCCGGCCTCACGGACGCCGAGGAACGCCTCGATCGCGTCCGCAGCGCGTGCGCCGGCACGGCCGTCCCAGAGGGGCGGCGTCGCCTGCCGCACGGGCAGGGCGAGGTATTCCGGGATCGAGGCGAGGCGGTCGGGGTCGAGGCCGAGGACGATGTTCGTCCCGTGGCTGACCGTGACCGGCCGCTCGGTGTTGTTCCGGAGCGTGAAGCAGCGGATGCCCAGCGCCGTCGTCTCCTCCTGGACGCCGCCGGAGTCGGTGACGACGGCCATCGCCGCGGACTCGAGCGAGAGGAACCGCCCGTACGGCTGCGGCTCCGTCAGCTGGATCCGCTCGGAGACCTCGAGGCCGAGGCTCTCGATCCGCGCCTTCGTCCTCGGATGCACCGGGAAGACGACGGGCACGGCCTCGGCCACGACGCCGAGGGCGGCGATCGTCCGGGCCAGCAGGCCCTCGTCGTCCACGAGCGCCGGCCGGTGGAGCGTGACGAGCACGTAGTCGCCCTCGCGGACGCCGTACTCCTCCCAGACGCGCAGCTCGCGGGCCGCGTCCACGTTCTGGAACAGCGTGTCGATCATCGTGTTGCCCACGAACGCGATCCTGTCGGCCGGGATGCCCTCGGCCGCGAGGTTCTCGTGCGCCTCGTCGGAGTGGGTCAGCAGCAGTGTCGAGACGTGGTCGGTCAGCCGCCGGTTGTGCTCCTCCGGCATGGCCCAGTCGAAGCTGCGCAGGCCGGCCTCGAGGTGGCACACGGGGATCTGGAGCTTGACGGCGGCCAGCGCGCCGGCGAGCGTCGAGTTCACGTCGCCCGGCACGAGCACCAGGTCGGGCTCGAGCTCGAGGAAGGTCTGCTCCAGGCCGTCGAGCGCGCGGGCGGTCTGGGCGCCGTGCGTCCCGGACCGCACCTCGAGCTTCACGTGCGGCTCGGGCAGCGGCAGCTCCGCGAAGAAGACGTCGCTGACGGAGGCGTCGTAGTGCTGGCCGGTGTGGACGAGGCGCTGCTCGACGGCGCCGCGGCGCTCCAGCTCCGCGTAGAGCGGCGCCACCTTCATGTAGTTCGGCCGTGCGCCGACGACGTGGACGACCAGCACGCGGCTCATGCGGACACCCCTAGCGCGTGCGCGGTGCGCTCGCCGATCTCCGGCCAGGCGAGCTCCTCCGCCCGGAGGAGGGCATTCGCGCCGCGCCGCGCTGCGTCCTCACGGCTCGCGGCCGCAGCCTCGAGCGCGGACCGCAGCGACTCGCGGTCGCCCGGCGTGAACAGCCAGCCCGACGCCTCGCCGTCCGTCAGCTCCACGTAGGAGCGCGTCCGGGCTGCGATCACGGGCAGTCCGAGCGAGAGCGCGAGGATGAGCGATCCCGAGGTGCCTCCGTCGCCGCGCGGGAGGACGGCCGCGTCGCACGCGCCGAAGAGCTCGGCGACCTCGTCGTCCGGCACGAAGCCGAGCCGGGCCCGCACCCGCGGGTCCCGCTCGGCCTCCTGCGCGAGCCGCGCCAGCCGCTCGGCCTTC
>DATBMH010000065.1:0-18460 GCA_036554945.1 Gaiellaceae bacterium
GGCCTGGCGCTCCGTGATGGTGACCCCCGACGGCATGGAGGTTGCGTTCCACGGCGAGTACCGCGAGATCGTCCCGAACGAGCGGCTCGTCTCGACGGAGGTCTACGAGGGCGTCCCCGAGGATCAGCAGGGCGGCGGGACCCTGAACACGCTCACCCTCGTCGAGGAGAACGGGCGCACGACGCTCACGATCCTCGTCGAGGCGCCGAGCAAGGAGGTCCGCGACGCGATCATCGAGTCGGGCATGGAGGACGGCCTGCAGGACGCCCTCGACCTGCTCGAGCAGACCGCCATCTCGCTCGCCTGAGCTCGAACCGAGGGGAGCCCCGCCTCGGCGGGGCTCCCCTCGGTCGGCGGTCGTCCGCTAGCTCGGGCTCGGAACGATCCGGATGTACGGCTTCGGCGAGTCCCACCCCTCGGGGTAGATCTCGCGCGCCTCGTCGTCCGAGACCGAGCCGGCGATGATCACGTCCTCGCCCTGCCTCCAGTTCGCCGGCGTCGCCACGCGGTGCTTCGCCGTGAGCTGGAGCGAGTCGATGACCCGGATCACCTCGTCGAAGTTGCGTCCGGTCGTCATGGGGTAGACGAGGATCAGCTTGATCGTCTTGTCCGGGCCGATCACGAAGACGTTGCGGACCGTCTGGTTGTCGGCCGGCGTGCGTGCGGCTGCGTCGCCCGCGACGTCCGCACCGAGCATCCCGTAGGCCTTCGAGACCTCGAACTCGGCGTCGCCGATGATCGGGTAGTTCGGCGCCGAGCCCTGGGTCTCTTCGATGTCCCGGGCCCAACCCTCGTGACTGTCGACCGGGTCGACGGAGAGCCCGATCACCTTGACGTTGCGGCGGTCGAACTCGGGCTTGATCGAGGCCATGTAACCGAGCTCCGTCGTGCACACCGGCGTGAAGTCCTTCGGGTGCGAGAAGAGGACCGCCCACGAGTCGCCGATCCAGTCGTGGAACTGGATCCGCCCCTCGGTCGTCTCCGCCTCGAAGTCAGGCGCCGTGTCACCGATCTTGAGAGCCATCTCGTCCTCCTGTTCGCTTTCGTCTGCCCGACGGTACTACCTCTCTCAAACGCGCAGGCACTGCTCGGGTAATCCCGAGCTCTCAGGCAGGTAGGCGGTCAAATCGCGACCGGGATGGCGAGCCAGACGTCCGAGCCTTGCGCGCCGGCCGAGCCGCCATGCGCCTCGGCGACCGCGGCGACCAGCGCGAGGCCGAGCCCCGTCCCGCCTCGCGTCCTCGCCTCGTCGCCGCGCGTGAACCGCTCGAAGGCGTGGGGGAGCAGCTCCGCGTCGACGCCCTGCCCCTCGTCCCGGACATGCAGCTCGACGCGGCCGTTGCGCTCGACCGCCCGGAGCCGGATCGTCCCATCGCCGTGGCGGAGCGCGTTGTCGACGAGGTTGCCGACCGCCTGCTCGAGGCGCAGGCGGTCCGCGTTGAGCGCGATGCCGTCAGACGGCTCGACCTCGATTGCCCGACCCGCGCCCTCGGCCCGCGCGCGGAACGCTTCGCCGACGGGGTCGAGCACGTCGGCTGCCCGCAGCGGTTCGCGGCGAAGCGGCAGCCGCCCCTCGTCGGCCTGGGCGAGAACCAGGAGGTCCTCGGCGAGCCGCACCAGCCGGTCCGTCTCGAGTGCGGCCGACCGGACTGCGCTCTCGAGCTCGCGGCCGGATCGCGGGGTCCGAAGCGCCAGCTCGAGCTCAGCCTTGAGGAGCGCGAGCGGCGTGCGGAGCTCGTGGCTCGCGTCGGCGACGAAGCTCCGCTCGCGGTCGATCGCGCGCTCGAGGCGCTCGAGCATCTCGTTCAGCGTCTGCGCCAGGCGAGAGATCTCGTCCCTTGCGCGACCGGTGGGCAGGCGCCGTCCAGGCTCCGAGCCCGAGATGGCCGCCGCTTCGGCCCGCATCCGATCGACCGGTCGCAACGCGGCGCCTGCGAGCCAGTAGCCGAGCAGCGATGCGAGCAGGAGGACGGCCGGCCCGGCGATCGCCATCTGGGTGAGCAAGTTGCCGAGCGTCTCGTCTCGGTCGGCGAGCGAGGCGCCGACCCGCACGCTTCGCGCCCCGTCGTCTGTCGGGATCACGACGGCGCTCGTCCTGACCGGCCCCTCCACCTCGAGGAAGTCGTCGAGCTGGCCCGTGCCGGCATCCAGGCGGCGCTCGGTGATCTCGGTGAAGCCGTCCTCGCTCATCGTGATCCCGGAAGCGCCGCCGCTCCGAGCGAGGTTCACTGCGTCGCTCAGCCTCGCCGACAGGCTCTCGTCGACCGTCTCGTTCAGGGACGACTCGAGCCGGAAGTACACGAAGGCGCCGGTCGCGGCGAGCACGAGGGCCATCGCAGCGCCGAATGCGAGGGTCAGGCGAAGCCGGACCGGCAGGCGGCTCATGAATCCCGTAGCCGGTAGCCGGCGCCGCGGACCGTCTCGATCGACGTCCGGCCGAACGGGCGGTCGATCTTCTCGCGGAGGTAGCGAACGTAGACGTCGACGACGTTCGACCGGTTCTCGTAGCCGATGTCCCAACAGTGCTCGAGCAGGTAGAGCCGGGACAGCACGTCGCCCGGGCGTCGCATGAAGGCCTCGAGCATCCGGAACTCCTTCGTCGACAGCGAGAGCTCGGTCTCGCCGCGCCAGGTCCGTTGCGTCGCCGGGTCGAGGCGCAGGTCGCCGACCTCGAGCACGGTCGGGCGCTCGACCGGAGGTCGTCGAGCGAGGGCCCGAAGGCGCGCGAGGAGCTCGGCGAAGGAGAACGGCTTCGTGAGGTAGTCGTCGGCGCCCGCGTCGAGGCCGGCGACGCGGTCGTCCACCGAGGCGCGCGCGGTGAGCATGAGCACGGGCGACCAGGCGCCCGCCTTCCGGAGCTCCCGGCAGACCTCGAAGCCGTTTCGCCCCGGCAGGAGGACGTCCAGGACGATCGCGTCGTACTCGGTCGCCTGCGCCATCCAGAGTGCGTCGTCACCGTTGGATGCGATGTCCGCGCTGTAGCCCTCTTCGGCGAGACCGCGGCGGATGAGCGCGGCCATCTTCGGCTCGTCCTCGACGACCAGCACGCGCATGGAGGAATGGTCGCAAGCCGAAGATGAGAGTGGGATGAGACGACGCTCTCATCGCCGTTTCACCTCGACCTCGTAGCCTCGGCGGCATGAACAGGAAGACCACCATTGCAATCGGAGCCGCGGTCGCGGCGATCGCGGCCGGCGGCGGCGCGTACGCCTACGCCGGCGGCGGCGACGACGGCGAGGGCACGGCAACGGGCCCGGCCGCCGATCGAGCCCGGGCCGCGGCGTTGGCGCACCTCGGCGGCGGCACGGCCAACGCGGTCGAGCAGCACGACGAGGAGGGCGCCTGGGAGGTCGAGGTGACGAAGGACGGGGAGACCGTCGACGTCCACCTCGACGCCAAGTACCAGGTGCTCGGCGTCGACGGCGACAGCGAGAGCGAAGGCTCCGACACGGACTAGCCCTCGCCGGGCTGGTGACGACGATCCCGTCCAGCGCGACGGGAGCGCGGCACGACGTCGCTACGCGCGGAGCACGACTTCGAGCGCGGTGCCGCGGCCCGGGGCGGAGAAGAACCCGAACACGCCGCCGATCGACGCAGCGCGGGTCTTCATGTTCTTCAAGCCCTGGCCCGCGCCGTCCTCGGCGAGGGCGAAGCCGGCGCCGTCGTCCCGGATCCGCACGAGCCGCTTGGTGCCGTCGCGGCCGATCCAGACCTCGGCGCTCGTCGCACCCGCGTGCTTGCGGACGTTGGCGAGCCCCTCCTGGACGATCCGGAAGACCTCGATCTGCTCGTCCGGCGCCAGCACGACGCCCGGGTCCACCTCGAGCTCCACGTCGAGCTCGCCGTCCGCCGTGAGGACGTCGAGGTAGCGGCGAAGGGCCGCGTCGAAGGGCGCGTTCCCGCTCGCCGACGACAGCGCGAGGATCGCGAACCGAGCCTCTTGCTGAGCGAGCTGCGCGGCGGACTTCAGCCGGCCGACGGTCCCCTCCGGCGCCGAGCCGCGCTCCAGCATCGCCGCGTGCGTCGAGATCGTGAAGAGGTACTGGGCGAGGCCGTCGTGGATCTCCCGTGCGACCCGCGCGCGCTCCTCGGCCACTGCGCGGCCGAACTCCGCGAACCGGATCGCGCGCCAGACGCCGGCGAGCAGCAGGCCGTAGGAGAGGAGCCGCAGGAAGTCGCCCTGCGAGACCACGTCGCTGGCCACGACCGGCGTGAAGATGTAGTGGAGGTCGGCCGAGAGCATCAGCGTCGCCGCGAGGGCGAGCCAGCGGTCGAGATCCTCGCCGTACCGCCGGTACCGCAGCCCGAAGCCGGTGACGGCGACGAGGCTCAGCAGCCCTTGCACCGCGAGCGCCACGATCATCAGCGCCGGCAGGTCCGCGCCGGACTCGAGGCTCGGCAGCGTGTCACTCAGGCTTCGCGCGAGGAGCCAGGTTCCCGCGAGCCCGATCGCGACGACGACGAGGCTGAGCCGGAGCGCCCAGCGACCCTCGGCGATCCGGCCGCGGGCGAAGGACGCAGCGGCGATCAGGCCGAGGGCGAAGATCCGGCCCGCGACGCCGGCCCACGCCTCGGCGGTCCCGAGCGGATCGCCGCCGAGCACCGGGCAGATGGCGAAGAAGAGCCCCGTGCCCGCCGCGGCGGCGAAACCGGCGCACAGGAGCAGGTCCAGGCGCCGTCCCTCGACGGAGAACCGGATGCCCGCGAGGACGGCGACGATCGTCGCCGCCAGCACCATCCCCGTGTCGAGGACCAGGCGCAGGTTCGGAAGCTCGTACGTGGAGCGAAGGTCGGGATAAGCGAGGAACAGCGCCAGGGCAGCGCCGAGCAGGCCGACGAGCAGGAGCTCACCGACGAGCCATGCCTGGTAGGCATCACGATCATCACGCCGCATTTCCCTCTTGTCGGCAGAAGGTCTCCTGCCGATAAGGGGCGAGATGGAGCCGCGCATGCTGATCGTGGACGACCACCCGCTGACCCGCGACGGGCTGGCAGCCCTGCTCGCGGACCACGGCTTCCAGATCGTCGGCGAGGCCGGCGGCGGGCACGAGGCGATCGAGCGCGCGCGTGAGCTCCAGCCGGATGTCGTCCTCCTGGACCTCTCCATGCCGGATCTCGACGGGCTGAGCGCGCTGCCGCAGCTCCGCACCGTCGCACCGGACTGCGAGGTCGTCGTGCTGACGGCGTCGGGCGACGAGGCGAACCTGCTGGCCGCGATCCGTGGCGGCGCCGCCGGCTACCTCCTGAAGACCGAGCCGCCCGAGCGCCTGGTGGACTTCCTCCACGGCGCGGCTCGAGGCGAGGCGGCGCTCTCCGGCGCCGTCGCCCGGCGGCTGCTCGACCAGGTTCGCAACGGCGGCCCCACCGACGCCGGCGTTCCCGAATCGGTCGCGATGCGCCTCAGCGCCCGCGAGCTCGAGGTGCTGCTCCTCCTCGACGAGCACCTGGGCACCGACCAGATCGCGAAGCGCCTCTACATCTCCGAGCACACCGTCCGCTCGCACGTGAAGAGCCTGCTGCGGAAGCTGCAGGTCTCCTCGCGGCGCGAGGCGCTCGAGCTGCTCGCATCAGCGCGCGCACAGGCCGCCTGACTCACCCATTCTGGGTGAGTCGGTTCGCTCGCAGCGGGCGAGGACACCGGATCGATACCGGCCGATACTGGGAGTAACTCCTCTCTCACGCGAGAAACGCGGCGAGCTTCGCGCGAGGGCGGTGGCTCTTCCTCCTTACCGAACGGCCGGCGAGAGTCGGCCGTCGGGCATTTCAGGCCCGGAACCCGTCGAGCGCGGACTGGACGAGATCCGGCAGCGTCTCGAGGTTGTAGCCGCCTTCGAGCACCGCGGCGACCCTCGGCGCCGACGCCGCCGCGCGTCGTGCGAGCTCCCGGAAGCCCGCCGCCGTGACGAGCATCTCCGCGAGCGGGTCCTCCTCGTGCGCGTCGAAGCCGGCGGACACGAGCAGGAGCTCCGGCTCGAACCGCTCGAACGCCGGAGCGATCCTGTCGTCCCAGGCGGCGAGGTAGTCCTCGTCCGTCGACCCCGCCGGCAGCGCGACGTTGAGCAGCGTCTCGCCCTGGTCGCTCGGCCCGCCGGTGCCCGGATAGAACGGCCACTGGTGGATCGACACGTAGAGCACGGTGGGGTCGCCGCGGAAGATGTCCTCCGTTCCGTTGCCGTGGTGGACGTCCCAGTCCAGGATCGCCACGCGCCCGAGGCCCAGCTCGGCCTGCGCGTACCGCGCGGCGATCGCCGCGTTGTTGAAGAAGCAGAAGCCCATGACGGCGTCGGGCGTGGCGTGGTGCCCGGGCGGCCGCACGAGCGCGAAGCCCCCGCTGCGCGCCGCTTCGATCGTCGCACCGGCGGCGAGCATGGCGGCCTCGAACGTCGTCTCGCCGGCCACCGTGTCGTAGCCGATCAGCACCGGCCGGTCGATCCCGCGCACGAGCTCCACGAGCTCGGCGCTGTGGCAGCGGAGAATGTCCTCCTCCGCCGCCGGCCCCGCTTCGCGACAGGAAAAGCGGCTCTGGAGGAGCTGCAAGCGCTCCGGAAGCTCGGGGTGGCTGCCGGTCGGGTGCAGCCGGGCCATCGCCTCGTTGCTGACCAGCTCCATCAGACCTCGACGACGTCCGGCAGCTCCAGTCCGCGCCAGAGCTCGTAGGCGTCGCGACCGGTCCGCGCGGCCGCGTAGAGGCTGAGGATCGTGCCGTGCGTGACGACGACGGCGTCGTCGGGGAGCTTCTCCACGGCGGCATGGAAGCGCGCCAGCGCCGAGGCCCCGCTCTCCTCGCCGAAGACGACCTCGTCCGGACGCTCGAACAGGCCTTTGATGCCGGCGTCGAGCTCCTCACGGGCGAGCCAGCCGACCGTCCTTCGCGCGGTCTCGCGGAGCCCGTCGGCGAGCTCGACCTGAAGCCCGAGCGCCGGCGCCACGAGCTCCGCCGTCTCGAGCGCCTTGGGCTCGGTGCTCGCGATCAGCACGCTCGGCTCGTACCCGGCGAGCCGCTTCGCCAACGCGACGCAGCGGCGGCGCCCCTCCTCGCTCAGCCGCCACTCCTCCGCGGGGACCGAGGGATCGAGCTCCGGCAGGCTATGCCGAACGAGCAGCAATGCGGCCGGCGAGGTTGCCTAGGCCCCAGGAGTCGAGGAGGGAGGACGCCTCCGCCCACGCAGGGGACCGATCTTGGAGGGGAGGGAGGGGAGCGGAGGCGTCAACCGTGGCAATTCGCCTGTAGAGCTCCAACTCCTCTCGCAGGTTCGGGAACCGTCCGGCGTCGAGCGCCGCCTCGAGCGTCCCGTACTGGTTCAGGATCGAGGCCGCCGTCTTCGGCCCGACGCCCGGCGCGCCCGGGATGCGATCCGAGGGGTCCCCGCGCAGCGCGATGAAGTCCGGGACCTGCTCGGGGTCGACGCCGTAGCGCTCGCGAACCTCGGCCGGGCCGATCCGCGCCAGCTCCGTGACGCCGCGCACCGGCGTCACGACCACGGTCCGGTCGCTGGCGAGCTGGAACATGTCGCGGTCGGAGGTGACGACGACGGCGGTGCCGCCGCGGCCCTCCTCGGACTTCACCGCCGCGCCGACGAAGTCGTCGGCCTCGTAGCCGGGCGCCTTCGCGTACGCGAAGCCGAGCGCCTCGACGAGCTGCGGGAGCATGTCGAGCTGCTCGAGCAGCGAGTCGTCGAACTCGCGGCCGGACTGGTAGCCCTCGAGCGCCTCGTGACGGTACGTCGGCGCGGTGAGCGTGTCCCAGCCGACGAAGACGGTCCGCGGCTCCTCCATCTCCCAGAGCCGGACGAGCATGTTCGTGAACCCGACGACGGCGTTCTTGTTGATCGACTTGGGGAGCGCGTGGTAGGCGCGGTGCGCCAGCGAGTCCCCGTCGATGACGAGAAGAGGCCTAGTCGAGGGTCTTTTCGAGCTCGTAGATGGCCTCCATCAGGCGCTCGGTCGCGACTTTCGAGCTGCGCCGGATGTCGTCGCCGTCCAGATCGGACAGGTCGATGGGCTTGCCGTAGGCGACTCGCAGCGGGCCGAGCTTCATCAGGCTCTCCGTGCCCCCGATCGCCGCGGGAACCAGGGGCACGCCGGCCAGGAGCGCGACCCGCGCGGCGCCGCTCCGCGGTCTCGCGCGCAGCTTCTTGTTGAAGTGCTTCTTGATCCGGCCCTTGTTGCGTCTCGTGCCCTCCGGGAAGATCACGACGACCTCGCCCGACTTCGCGAGCTCGACGGCCTTGCGGATCGCCTCCTCGTCACCCATCCCGCGCCGCACCGGGAACGCGCCGGCTCCCTTCAGGATCCACTTCAGCGGGCCGCGGTACATCTCCGACTTCGCCATGAACCGCAGCTGGCGGCCCGGGTAGAGCGGTATCCCCAGCGGCCAGGGGTCGATGTTCGAGCTGTGGTTGGCGGAGAGGACGAAGCCTCCCTCGCGTGGAAGGTTCTCCTCGCCTTTGCTCCGAAAGCGAAAAATCCGGCGAATCGGGCCCGACGAGACCGCCCCGACGAAGTGGTACGTGCGTGATTTCACGGTCGGGGAGTATCCCTGCCCGGAGGCTGGCATGGTTGACACCCTTCGCTACGGTGTTCCGCGATGAAGACCCTGGTCATCGCCGAAAAGCCTTCCGTAGCGCGTGACATCGTAGGTGCGCTGCCGGGCTCCTTCGACGAGCACAAGAACTTCTACGAGTCCGACGACTACGTGGTCACGTTCGCCGTCGGGCACCTGCTCGAGCTCTCCGATCCGGAGGACTACGACCCTGCCTGGAAGTCGTGGAAGCTCGACAACCTCCCGATCATCCCGACGGAGTTCAAGGTCCGCCCGCGCGACAAGAAGTCGGCGACCCAGCTCAACCTGATCCACAAGCTCCTGAAGCGGACCGACGTCGACCGCGTCGTGAACGCCTGCGACGCCGGACGCGAGGGCGAGCTGATCTTCACGCACATCTACGAGACGTCCGACGTCGACAAGCCGGTCGACCGCCTCTGGATCAACTCGATGACGAAGGCGGCGATCCGTGACGGCTTCGAGCAGCTGCGCCCGTCGACGCAGCTCGAGCCGCTCCGCGACGCGGCGCGCTCCCGCTCCGAGGCCGACTGGCTCGTTGGCATGAACGCGACCCGCGCGGCGACGACCCGCCGCGGTTGGGGCGCCGGCGTCGTCTCGCTCGGCCGCGTCCAGACGCCGACCCTCGCGATGATGGTCAAGCGCGAGCGGGAGATCCAGGCCTTCACGCCGGAGCCGTACTGGCTCGTCCACGCGACCTTCGACCCGCGCTACAACGGCCTCTGGTTCGAGGGCGAGGAGAACCGCCTCAAGGACGGCAAGCGCGCCGACGAGATCGTCGGCAAGGTCAAGGGCAAGACCGGCACCGTCGAGTCCGTCGAGCGCAAGGAGCAGTCCGAGCGCGCGCCGCTCCTGTACGACCTCACCTCGCTGCAGCGGGACGCCAACCGCCGCTTCGGCTTCTCGGCGCGCCGGACGCTGAGCGCCGCGCAATCGCTGTACGAGGGCAAGAAGGCGATCACGTACCCGAGGACGAACTCACGCTGGCTGTCCGGCGACCTGGTCCCGCAGCTGAAGCCGACGGCGGAGACCCTGCTGCCGATCCCGGACTACGCCGGCGGCGCCCGCTACGTCCTCGGTCTCGACCAACTGCCGCTCCAGCGAGTCGTCAACGACGCGAAGGTCGACGACCACCACGCGATCATCCCGACGGACATCGCGCACGACACGTCGAGCTTCACGCCGGACGAGCGCCGGATCTTCGACCTGGTCGCGCGTCGCTTCCTCGCCGTCTTCCACCCGCCGGCCCGGTACGCCAGGACGACGGTGGTCACGGAGGTCGAGGGCGAGCGGTTCCGCACCCGCGGCAAGGTCACGCTCGAGGCGGGCTGGCGCGGCGTCTACGGCGTCGAACCGACGGACACCTCCAAGCAGGACGAGGACGTCGAGGGCGAGGGGGAGCTGCCCGAGCTCCAGCAGGGCCAGCAGGTCAAGTGCGCCGACGCCGAGAGCGAGGCGAAGGAGACGAAGCCGCCTCCGCGCTACACCGAGGCGACGCTGCTCTCCGCGATGGAGACCGCGGGCAAGCTCGTCGACGAGGTCGACCTCCGCGAGGCGATGAAGGAGCGCGGGCTCGGCACGCCGGCGACGCGCGCCGAGATCATCGAGACGCTCATCCGCCGCGAGTACATCGAGCGCGCCGGCAAGGATCTCCAGCCGACGCCGAAGGGAATGAGCGTGATCACGATGCTCGAGGAGCACCCGATCACCTCGGCCGAGCTCACCGGCGACTGGGAGAAGCAGCTCAACGACATCGAGCACGGCACCGGCGACCGCTCGGAGTTCATGGGCGGGATCGCCGACTTCGCCCGCGTCACCGTCGAGCAGATCGCGAGCCTTCCCGACGAGAAGATCAAGGTCGAGCGAGTCGAGCTGGGCCCCTGCCCGAAGTGCGGCGCAGAAACCGGCGAGATCATCAAGGAGAACTCCCGCGCCTACGGCTGCACCAGCTGGAAGAGCCGCGAGGAGACCGGCTGCGGCTTCGTGATCTGGAAGCGCGTCGCGGGCCGCACGCTGACGCCGGAGGTCGCGCGCCAGCTGCTCGAGGAGGGCAAGACCCGCGAGGTCCTCTCGGGGTTCCGCTCCCGTGCCGGCAAGCCGTTCCGGGCCCGGCTGCTGCTCAAGGAAGACGGCAAGGTCGAGTTCGAGTTCCCGGTCAGCAAGCGCCGCCAGCAGGAGCAGGAGGCGGAGGGCCAGGAGCAGCGCGAAGAGCAGCCGGCCGCCGCCGAGTAACTGCGTTTCGACTTCGTTAACTCAGCGAGACAAACCTTTTCAGAAGGGCTGCGTCTCCCTATTGTGAGAGACACGCCGCGCGTCGTCCGCGAGCCAAACGCGCACCCGCCCGGAATACGAAGAAGGAGCACAGCGTTTCGAGAATCGAGGGGCCGGGACCGGCCCAATTCGCATGGAAAAACGAGGAAAGCCGCCGACGAGTACGAAGGTTTGAGGTCCGACCGGAGTCTTAGGGTAAGTAGGTTGCCGCCGAAGTTGGAAAGGACGTAGAGAGCCGCTTTGACACCGCATCAGCTTCAGGAATTGCTTGAAAGCGAGCAGGCTCGCCCGTTCATCGAGCAGGGCGAGGAGCGCGGTCACATCGAGCCGGTCGAGCTCGAGGCGTTCGCGGTCGAGCACGATCTCGGCGAGGAGGAGATCGAGCAGCTCACCCGCGAGCTCGAGGCGATCGGGCTCGAGGTCCGTGACGAGAAGGCCGACGACTCGGCCGCCGAGCAGGCGAAGGCACAGCCGAAGCCGAAGCAGCCCGACTTCGACGCCGTCGTCGGGTCCGCGGACAGCCTCCAGCTGTTCCTCGCGGACGTCGGCCGTCACAAGCTCCTCACGGCCGCCGAGGAGATCGCCCTCGCCAAGCGCATCGAGCGTGGCGACCTGATCGCGAAGCGTCACATGATCGAGTCGAACCTCCGCCTGGTCGTCTCGATCGCCAAGGGCTACCGGGGCCTGGGTGTCCCGTTCCTGGACCTCATCCAGGAGGGAACGCTGGGCCTCAACCGGGCCGTCGAGAAGTTCGACTGGCGGCGCGGGTTCAAGTTCTCGACCTACGCGACCTGGTGGATCCGCCAGTCGGTGCAGCGCGCCGTGGCGAACCATGCTCGCACGATCCGCGTGCCGGTCCACGTCGTCGAGCGGCAGCAGAAGCTGTCGCGGGCGGCGCGCCGGCTCGAGGTCGAGCTCGGTCGCGAAGCGACGAAGGAAGAGCTCGCCGAGGCGACGGGGCTGCCGATGCAGCACGTCGACGAGGCGCTGGGCGCGGCCCACGCGTCGGTCTCGCTGAACCAGACGGTCGGCGCGGACGACGAGGGCGAGCTCGGAGACCTCTTCGCCGACCGCGAGGCCGCCGATCCGTTCGACGAGGCCGAGGAGTCGCTGCGCAAGCAGGGCGTCCGCCGCGCGCTGGACGCGCTGCCGGAGCGCGAGCGGCGCATCCTCGAGCTTCGGTTCGGATTCGAGGGCGAGCCGTGGACGCTCGAGGCCATCGGCCACGAGCTGGACCTGACGCGCGAGCGCGTGCGCCAGCTCGAGGCGCAGGCGCTGGCCAGGCTGGCCGCGCTCCGCGACCTCGCCGCGGTCTCCGCGAACTAGCGACGCGACAACCGAGTTCGAAGGGCGGCGCGAGCCGCCCTTCGGCGTTCTCGCTGCGCCGCTCAGTGGCCAAGTAACACTGTGTTACTTAGTCGTTGGAGCCGCTTGGAGAGCCGACTCCAGCGGCTAGTGACACTGTGTTACTAAGCGACCGGGGCGGCGGTGCCCTCTTCGCGGCCGGCGGCCCACTCGCGGTCGACGCCGTCCTTGCCGAGCGCCTCTTCGAGCCCCGGGAGCAGCTCGGCGTCGAGCTCGAGCTCCGGCGGGGACAGCTCCGCGCCGACCTCGTCGAGGAGGGCCTGCGCCGCTCCGCGCAGGCGCGCCGCGCGTGCGGCGTTGCCGTCGCGGAGCTCGACTGTCGCGAGCGCCTGCAGCGCCTCGGCCCCCAGGCGCTTGTCACCGCGGTCCCGGGCGAGCTGCAGCGCTTCCTCCAGCGGCTCGCGCTGCCTTCGCGCCCGCCCGAGGTTGACCAGCGCGACCGAGATGCTCCACGTGTCTCCGAGCCGGCGGGCCAGCTCCAGCGCCTCCTCGAACCGCTCCTCCGACTGCTCGACGCGTCCGAGCAGGAGGAGCGAGTTCGCGACGAGCCGGTCGTCGCCGAGCTCGCGGCGGAGGGCAAGCCCCTCCTCGTAGAGCGCGGCCGCCTGGCCGTTGCCGTCCCGCCACGCGAGCTCGCCGAGGACGTTGAGCGCGCCCGACGCCGCCACCCAGTCGCCGGCCGGACGCGCGAGGTGCAGGCTCGCGTCCGCGAGCGCCCGCGCCTCGTCGCTCCGCCCGTCCGCCATCGCGACCCAGGCGAGCTGGGCGAGAGACGCGCCGTGCAAGCGCCGGTCGTCGAGCTCGGAGGCGAGGGCCAGGCTGGCCTCGAACCGCCGCCGCGCCTCCGCGAAGTCGGCGAGGCCGAGCGCGGTGTACCCGGCGGCGAAGAGCGCCTTCGCCCGGATCGCCGGCGCGACGTCGCCGTCCGCCTCCAGCGCGGGGTCGAGCCAGCGGCGTCCCTCGGCCATGAGGCCGCGCGCGCTCCAGAACCGCACGAGCGCGCCGGCGATGCGCAGCCCGGTCTCGAGCTCGCCCGCCTCGGCGGACCACGCGAGCGCCTCGCGGATGTTCGGGTTCTCCTCCGAGAGCCGGTCGAGCCAGTAGGACTGCTCCGGCCCGGTGAGCTGCGGCTCCGCCCGCTCGGCGAGCGCGACGCAGTGCTCCGCGAGCCGGCGCCGCATCCGCTCGTCCTCGCCGGATTCGACGAGCCGTTCCGCGGCGAACACCCGGATCGTCTCGAGCATCTCGACCCGTGCGTCCCCGGATGTGCCCCGCGTCCGGCGGGCGAGGCTCTTCTCGATCAGCGACTCCAGCCCGGCGAGGACGTCGACGACGCCGTCGCCGCAGACGAACTCGGCGGCGCGCAGCGTCGAGCCGCCGACGAAGACGCCGAGGCGGGAGAGGAGCGCGCGGTCGTCGGGCTCGAGGAGCTCGTAGCTCCACGAGATCGTCTCCTGGAGCGGCGATGCCTCGGCCGGCTGCTCCAGCCGTGCAAGCAGCTCTGCCGGGGAGAGCAGCCGAACGCGCGCCGCGGTCAGCTCGATCGCGAGCGGGAGCCCGTCGAGCCGCCGGCAGATCTCCTGGAGCTCCTGCTCGTTCTCCTCGGTGACGCGGAAGTCGCGGTCGACGGCCTGCGCGCGCTCGGCGAACAGCTCCACGGCGGTCTGCTCGCGCAGCGACCCGACCGGGAACTCGTGCTCGGTCGGGACGCCGAGGACGGTCCGGCTCGTTGCGAGCACGCGCAACCGCGGCGCAGCCGCGATCAGCTCGGCGAGCGCAGGGCCGGAATCGGCCACCTGCTCGAGGTTGTCGAGCACGAGCAGGAGCTGCTTGTCGCGGAGGAAGTCCTTCAACGGCTCGATCGCTCCGCCCTCTCCGAGCTGGACGCCGAGCACCTCCGCGACCGCGGCCGGCACGAGGGCGGGGTCGCGGACCGGCGCGAGGCTGACGAAGAACGCGCCGCTCGGGAAGTGGTCCCGCAGCGACCGCGCCACCTCGATCGCGAGCCGCGTCTTGCCCGTCCCGCCCGGTCCGGTGAGCGTGACGAGCCGGACCTCCGAGCGGCCGAAGAGCTCCTGCAGCGCCTCGATCTCGTGGCTCCGGCCGAGCAGCGGCGTCGCCGGGTCCGGCAGGTTGCCCGCGCCGACCTCGTAGGTCGCGAGCGTGGCGATCTCGCGGCGCAGCCGCTGGATCCGCTCGTGGTCGCCGCCGAACCGCTTCGACCGCCACTTCAGCAGCGCGAGGTGGATGAGCTCACGGTGGAGACGGCGCCGATGGCTCCACCGCTCGAACTGACCGGAGCGGAGCAGCGCCCAGTTCGCCTCCGGCACCTCCATCTCGTCGGCGAGCTCCTCGTTGATGATCCGCCGCTGGTAGCGCAGCCAGAGCACGACGGCGAGCACGAACATCGCGAGGATGTAGAAGTCGAGGAGGTTCGTGAGCGTGACGAGCGTGTCCGCGGTCTCGGCGATCGCCGGGTCGAGCACCTCCCCGCGAGCCCACGCGGCGGTCTGCTCCATGCCGTACCGCAGCCAGAGCACGAACTCGACCAGTCCGTTGTTGACGGCGTGCATGAGCACGGCAACGGTGAACCCGAGTAACGGGAAGAGCACCTTGAGCGGCCGGCTCGTGGTCCAGGCGGCCGCGCCGAGCCCGGCACCGAACGCCGCGGTCCACAAGGGGTGGTGGAGCATCGCCGGCCCGAAGAAGTCCCGCCGGTGGACGAAGACGTCGAGGCCGCTCTGGAGGCCCTGCGACTGCGCCTCGTTGACGAAGTAGAAGATGTCCTCCGTGAAGGCGAAGCCGAGGCCGACGGCCGCCCCGTAGACCATCCCGGCCGTCACGCCCTCGAAGATCAGCAGGCCGAAGCGCCGGCCGATCCACCGGATCGGCCCGACCGCAGCGAGCAACGCCAGCCCCTTCGCGGCTTCCTCGACGAGCGGCGGCGCGATCGCGTTCCCGAAGACGTCGCGGGCGTCCGGCCCCAGCATCGCTCGCACGGCGCGGTTCCCGGCCAGCGCGATCAGCGCCGCGCCGGTCGCGCCCCAGAAGGCCATGGCTGCGAGGAGCCCCAGCGGCTGCCGGTCGTAGTAGTCGATCAGCCGGATCAGCAGCAGGACGACGATCGCCTGGATCACCGCATAGCTGACGTAGAAGCCCGGGTTGTTGAAGACGTCGTCCACCGCTACAGGGTGGAATCTGAGGCCTTCTCGTGCGCGGCGCAAGGCGCCGCCGGCCGCGTCAGGTCACCTGGACGTCGAAGCCGACCAGGACGAGCGGCCACAGCGCGATCGCGAGGATCGCCGAGAGCAGCTGTTTCGTCCGGTCGACGTTGTCGAGGTAGTCCTCGGCGTAGGCGACGACGACCCCGATCACCACGTAGACCACGAAGAGGAGTGGGATGCGGCGCATGTCCCACCCGTACCCCCGGCTCGACACCAACCAAACAGACCGGCTGACGTCGGTTCCTATACTTGCCGCTTACGTCGGCACGGAGCGAGAGATAGGAGGCTAGGTGGTGCGGGTGTCCAGGAGGATTCTGCTTCTCCTCGCAACAGCGTTACTCGTCATCGGGGCCGCGGGTTGCGGCGGCGACGACGAGGGCGACGGCGGTGGGGAAGGTCAGACGGGTGGAACGCTCGTCTTTGCAGGCGCTGCAGATCCCGTCCTCATCGACGGCGCGCTGGTCTCGGACGGCGAGTCGATCCGGGTCATCACCCAGATCTTCGAGACCCTGATCAACCTCAAGCCCGGAGGCACGGAGCTCGTTCCTGGGCTCGCCACCGAGTGGGAGGTCAGTGAGGACGCGTTGACCTACACGTTCGCGCTCCGCGAGGGCGTGAAGTTCCACGACGGAACCGACTTCAACGCAGAGGCGGTCTGCTTCAACTTCGACCGCTGGTACAACTTCAAGGGTCCGGCGCAGAGCCCGAGTGCGAGCTACTACTACAGCGCGTTCTTCGGCGGCTTCGCGAACAACGAGAGCGAGGATCTCTCCGATCCGCTCTACAAGAGCTGCGAGGCGAGGAACCCGACGACGGCCGTCATCACGCTGACGAGGCCGTCCGCGTCACTGCTCGGGGCTCTCGTCCAGCAGGCGTTCTCGATTGCGAGCCCGGCGGCGCTGGAGGAGTTCAACGCCGACGCCGGCACGCTCGACGAGGAGACCGGCTTCCGCCCGACCGGGACGTTCGGCACCGAGCACCCGATCGGCACCGGGCCGTTCAAGTTCGTCTCGTGGACGCGTGAGGACCGGATCGTCCTCGACCGGTTCGACGACTACTGGGGCGAGAAGGCCAAGCTCGACCAGCTGATCATCCGGCCGATCGCGGACAACGCCGCGAGGCTCCAGGCCCTGCAGAACGACGAGATCCAGGGCTACGACCTCGTCGAGCCTCAGGACATCCCCACGATCGAGGGCAACGAGGGCCTGAAGATCCTCGACCGGCCGGCGTTCAACGTCGCCTACGTCGGGATCAACCAGGCGAAGAAGCCGATGGACAACCTCAAGGTCCGTCAGGCGGTCGCGCACGGCCTCGACCGCGAGGCTGTCGTGAACAACTTCTACGGCGGCCGCGGCGTCGTCGCGCAGCAGATGATGCCGCCGGAGGTCGAGGGCTACGCGGACGAAGTGACGCAGTACCCGTTCGATCCGGAGCGGTCGAAGCAGCTCCTCCAGGAGGCGGGGCTGACGCCGCCGGTCGAGATCGAGTTCTGGTACCCGAGCGACGTGTCACGGCCGTACATGCCGAACCCGAAGAACAACTTCGAGGCGTTCGCGGCCAGCCTGAACAAGTCCGGCTTCAAGGTCGTCCCGAAGACGGCCCCGTGGGATCCGGACTACCTCGGGCGGGTCGACGAGGGGAACGCCGGGCACCTGCACCTGATCGGGTGGACCGGTGACTTCGCCGACGCGGACAACTTCATCGGAACGTTCTTCCAGGACTTCAACCCGCAGTTCGGGTTCCGTGACCCGGAGCTGTTCAAGATGCTGGACGACGCCGAGGTGGAGTCCGACCGGCAGGCCCGGATCGACCTCTACAAGCAGGCGAACCAGCACATCATGGACACGCTTCCGGCGATCCCGTATGCACACACGAAGCCGGCGCTGGCCTTCCGGTCGGACGTCGAGGGCTTCGTGCCGAGCCCGACAACGAACGAGCTGTTCTCCACCGTCACGATCGGTGGGGGAGGAAGCGAGTAACGAGAAGCATCTAGCGGACAGCCGGCGGACAGACTGAAGCGTTGCTGCGCTTCATTGTCCGCCGGCTGCTGCTGCTCGTCCCGATTCTCCTGGGGCTCTCGATCCTGGTCTTCCTCTGGATCAGAGCCCTGCCGGCCGGCCCGGCCGAGTCGCTGCTCGGCGAGCGGGCGACGCCGGAGACGATCCGCCAGATCGAGGAGCAGTACGGCCTCGACGAGCCGATCCACGTCCAGTACTGGGAGTACCTGAAGACCGTCGCGACCGGCGACCTGGGCACCACGATCAGGTCGCGCCGTCCGGTCACTGACGAGCTGAGGGAGCGGTTCCCGGCCACGATCGAGCTGACCTTCGCGGCGCTGCTCTTCGCCGTGTCGTTCGGGATCCCGCTCGGGTTCATCGCCGCGAAGCGCTACGGCACCTGGGTCGACCACTCGAGCCTGGTCTTATCCCTGCTCGGGATCTCGATCCCGGTCTTCTTCCTCGCGATTCTCCTGAAATACGTCTTCGCGGTGGAGCTCGGTTGGTTACCAACGGTCGGCCGGATCGACGTCCTGATCGACCTCGAGCACCCGACGAACTTCTACACGATCGATGCGCTCCTGGCCGGTGACCTCTACGCGTTCTGGGACGTCATCAAGCACCTGATCCTCCCGGCGATCGCGCTGGGCTCGATCCCGCTCGCGATCATCGCGCGGATCACCCGCGCCGCCGTGCTCGACGTCCAGAACGAGGACTACGTCCGCACTGCGCGCGCGAAGGGCTTGCCGCCGCGGACGGTGGACGCCCGGCACATCTTCCGCAACGCCCTGCTGCCGATCATGACGATCATCGGACTCCAGGCCGGCCTGCTCCTCTCCGGCGCCGTCCTGACCGAGACCGTTTTCGCCTTCCCCGGCATGGGCAGCTGGCTCGTCGAGGCGATCCGCCAGCGCGACTACCCGATCCTGCAGGGCGGGATCCTGTTCGTCTCGTTCGTCTTCGTGATGGTGAACCTGCTCGTCGACGTCTCGTACGCGCTGATCAACCCGAGGATCCGCGTCTCTTGATGCCGGCCCCCATCC
>DATBMH010000008.1:0-24366 GCA_036554945.1 Gaiellaceae bacterium
GAGGTGGTCGTACTGCTCCCAGATCCAGCGCCGGCTGCGGCCGTTCGGCGCGGAGAGGCGGGGGCGCAGCGGCCGGCGGTCGGGGGCGCGCGTCGCGGGCGGCCGCGGCTCGCGCGGGACCGTGTAGCGCGGCGCCTCGTCCGTCAGCAGTCGCGCCGGGATCTCCGCCAGCACCTCGTCCTCCCAGAGGCAGCGCAGCATCCCGTCGGCGGTGACTGCGCCGATCGCGGCGCACTCGAGCTGCCAGCGCCGGCAGACCTCCTCGACGTCGGCGAGCCGCTCGGCCGGGAGCGCCGCCACCATCCGCTCCTGGCTCTCCGAGATCATGATCTCCCACGGCTCGAGTTCCTCGCGGAGCGGCACCTGCTCGAGATCGACGTCGACGCCGGCGCCGTCGCGCGCCATCTCGGCCAGCGACGACGCGAGGCCGGCGGCGCCGCAGTCCTGAAGCGACTCCACGAGCCCGCGCTCGACGAGCTCCAGGCTCGACTCGATCAGCTTCTTGCCCGTGAACGGATCGCCGATCTGGACCGATGGACGCTTGTCCGTGTCCTCCTCGCCGAGCTCCTGGCTGGCGAGGACGCTGGCGCCGCCGATCCCGTCCCGGCCGGTCGTCGATCCGTAGAGCACGACCAGCCCGCCGGTCAGCGTCGCCCGAGCGCGGGTCAGGCGCTCGGCGGGCAGCAGCCCGACGCACATCGCGTTCACGAGGCAGTTCCCGGCGTACGCCTCGTCGAAGACCGCCTCGCCTCCCACGGTCGGGACGCCGACGCAGTTGCCGTAGTGGCCGATCCCCTCGACCGCGCGCTCGAACATCCAGCCGGGCTCGCCGAAGCGCAACCCGTCGAGGAGCGCGATCGGCCGGGCGCCCATCGCGATGACGTCGCGCAGGATCCCGCCTACGCCGGTGGCCGCACCCTGGAAGGGCTCGACGGCAGACGGGTGGTTGTGGCTCTCGACCTTGAACGCGACCGCCTCGCCTCCGCCCAGGTCGAGGACGCCGGCGTTCTCGCCCGGCCCCTGCAGCACGCGCTCGCCGGCCGACGGCAGGCGCTTTAGAAGCGCCGCCGAGTGCTTGTAGCCGCAGTGCTCGGACCAGAGGAGGGAGAAGACCGCGAGCTCGAAGTCGTTCGGCGGCCGTGTGAGCAGCTCGCAGATTCGGTCGAACTCCCCGTCGGTGAGACCGAGCGCACGGTGGAGCGGCTGTTCGACGACCCGCGTCAGGGAGAGGAGTCTAATCGCGAAGACGGACAGGTTTCGACGGGGCAGACGCGAACCCGCTCGACTCCGGCCGCCCCGTTCTCGACCGCCTCGATCGCCGCCTCGACGGCCAGGCGTTCGCGTTTCGCTCGCTCGAGGCTTCTGGCGACTCCGCGAAGGCTCGGAAGGGTTTCCGCGCGGAACCGACGCGAGAGCTCTTCCGCGTCGAACCGACGCTCCGGCCGGAACATGAACGTCTGCTCCTGGCCCTGTGCCCGGTGGACGAAGACGATCTCGGTCAGCGTCACGCGCTCACGCTCGGCCCACCTGGCCGCATCAACGACGGTCATCGGTCGCCGAAATTCGACCTCGCCGTCGAGTGTCGTGGACTCCTCCCCGCCGCCGCAACCGGCGAAGAGCATTGCCATCGCGACGGCACCGAGCGCCGCTTTCACGGCTGGAAGTTTGTCACCCCCGCCGTCGTTACTGTGCAGCAGTGACCCGGGGTTACGTCACCCAGCTGCTCGTGCTCGCGCTGATCTGGGGCTCGTCGTTCATGTTCATCGAGATCGCGCTCGACGATCTCTCGCCGGCGGCGACCATGACCGGCCGGCTGCTCTTCGCGTCGGCGGCGCTCGGCGGCCTCCTCGTCGCCCGGCGGGGCTTCCGGCAGGCCGTCCGGTGCGTGCGTGACTTCGGGTGGGCGGGCGTCGTCCTCGGCGTTGTCAGCACCGCGCTGCCGTTCTGGCTGATCGCCTGGGGTCAGACCCGAATCGACTCCGGGATCGCGGCGATCGCCAACGCGTCGATGCCGATTTTCGTCGCGCTGCTCGCGATCCGCTTCGCGCGGCACGAGCGAGTGACCGGCGTCCGGGCCGTCGGGCTGGGCGTGGGGATCGTGGGCGTCGGCGTCCTCGTCGGCGTCGATCCCGCGGGCGGGCTTGCGGGCGCCGTCGGCACGCTCGCGGTCGTGCTCGCCTCGATCTCCTACGCGGTCGGATCGCTCTACAGCCAGCACAAGCTCGGCGACGCCTCGGGCCTGCTCGTCTCGACCGCGTCCGTCCTGTGGGGTGCGATCGCGATCCTCCCGTTCGGCATCGTCCAGGGCCCGGGCGGCATCCCGAGCTGGGAGGCGATCGCGTCGGTGGCGGTGCTCGGCCTCGCCGGGACCGGGCTCGGCCTGATGATGTACCTGCGGCTGCTCGAGGATCACGGCTCGTCGAAGGCGAGCCTCGTCGTCTACCTGCTCCCGGTCGTGGCGCTCTTCTACGGCGGCGTCTTCCTGGACGAGCCCGTCCGCCTGACCGCCTTGATCGGGCTCGCGCTGATCCTGAGCGGCGTCGCGCTCGCCTCGGGGCTCGTCCGGCCCCTGCGCCGGCAGGAACCGGTCCCCGCGGCCACGCCTTGATCGTCGGCGACGGCGTCCGGCTGCGCCGCGCGGAGCCGGCGGACGTCGACTTCATCGTCGGACTGCTGACGGACGAGGACACCGAGCCGTTCCTCGCCGCGTCCCGCTCGCGCGACCGGGACGCGGTGCTCGAGGAGGTGAGGGCGTCGACCGAGACGCCCGACGAGCACGGGCTCTTCATCGTCGAGGTGCCGGACGGCGACGGCTGGACGAACGTCGGGATGATGCAGTTCGCGCTCGCCAACCGGCGCAGCTCGATCGCGCGTCTCGGAGCGCTTGCGATCCACCCGGACTTTCGCGGCCGGCGGCTTTCCGACGACGCGGCGCGGCTGCTGCAGCGGCACCTGCTCCTCGAGCTCGGCTTCCACCGGCTCGAGCTCGAGTGCTATGGGTTCAACGAGCGGGCGATCCGCCACGCGGAGCGGTCCGGCTTCGTCCGCGAAGGGGTGAAGCGAAAGGCATACTGGCGCCACGACGAGTGGGTCGACGGGATTCTTTTCGGCCTCGTTCGGGAAGACTTGGAGCAGTGAAACTCGCAGCTATGACCTTCCTCGCCGCTCTCGCAGCGGCGCCGCTCGCAGCTCAGGCCGCCCCCGCGCCCGCCCGCTACGCCGTGTCGCTGAACGGCCGCGTGACGGCGTCGTACTCGTGGGCGTGGACTCAGGGCGAGCGCGACTGCTCCCGGGTCAAGATGGGGCAGGAGCGCCGCGAGCTCGTCTTCCGGAGCCGGCGCCCGTCGACGATCCGCGTCGGTCGAATCCGCAGTCACGCCGACTACCGCCTGCCCGAGATCGCCCGGACCGACGTGACGGGGACGGTCGGCGGCCGCAGCTGGATCCAGACGCTTCGGTGCCCCGGCGGACCGGTCGAGCGGACCGAGGGATCCTGCCCGCCGCTCGAGCAGACGCCGCGGCTGATGCGCCTGCGCTTCCGCTGGGCCGGCGCGAACCGGATCTGGTTCCGCCCGCCCACGGCGGCAGGCAAGGGGATCGCGTTCTGCGGCCTCGCTCGCTCGCTGCCGCAGCACGGCTGGCTCAACCTCGCCATCGGCAGGGTCGACGAGCAGGCGCTCCTCTCCGGCCGCGCGCGTGTCGTGGCCCGCGGCGAGTACAGGAGCCAGTCGAACGTGTTCGAGGAGCGCGACCTCGTGATGGGCGAGACGCTGACGGTGCGCTGGACGCTGACGTTCCGCCGCCTTCGCTGAACCTGCCATCCTTTCGCTCGTGGAGCTGATCCACACCTGCTACCGCGTGACCGATCCCGAGCGGTCGATCGCGTTCTACGAGGCGCTTGGCCTCGAGAAGCGGCGTGAGCTCCCGATCCGAGACGAGGCGGTCAACTACTTCCTCGGCGTGCCCGGGAACGACGTGCCGGAGCTCGAGCTGACGCACAACTTCGGCGTCGACACCTACGAGATCGGCACCGGCTACGGCCACATCGCGCTGACGGTCGACGACCTCGACGCCACGCTCGAGCAGCTGGCGGTGCAGGGCATCGAGCCCGAGCGGCCGCCGTACCAGGTGCGCGAGGGCGGCTCGCGGATCTGCTTCGTACGCGACCCGGACGAGTACCGGGTCGAGCTCATCGAGCGGTCCTGAGCGCGGGGGGCGGGAATACCCTCTACGGCGCGGAGCAGTCGCGCTTCGCGCGGTACCTCGAGCGGAGAGAGGAGCGGCGGCCAGACCCCGGGATGCGCGAGCTGCGCCGGACGCTTCTCGACGGGCTGCGCGGCCGTCTGATCGAGGTCGGCTCCGGCGACGGGCGCTCGTTCGAGCACTACCCGCCCGAGGTCGAGAGCGTCATCGCCGTCGAGCCGGACCCGGCGGCCAGGGCAGCTGCCGCCGAGCGCGCGAAGGCTGCGGCCGTGCCGATCGAGATCGTCGACGGAGTCGCCGAGGCGCTCCCTGCGGACGACCGCTCGTTCGACGCCGCGATCGTCATGGGCGTCCTCTGCAGCGTTCCGTCCCCGCCGGCGGCCCTCGCGGAGATCCGCCGGGTTCTGAAGCACGGTGGGGAGTTGCGCTTCTGGGAGCATGTTCGGTCGCGGAACACGGTCTTCCGCTGGCTCCAACTCGTGCTCGACCGGCTCTTCTGGACGCAGGCGCTCGGCGGGTGCCGGACGACGCGGGACACCGAGGCTGCGATCCGCGCCGCCGGCTTCGAGCTCGTCCGCGTCGACCGCGGCTTTCACTCGTCGTCGGTGCTGACGATCACGTCGGCGCCGTACATCCACGGCGTTGCGCGCCGCTGAGTTCAGGCGGCCGGTCGATCCCGCCTGGTCGTCGCTAGTGCTCTTCGGCGGCGTCCGCCTCGGCCTTCGTCCGGTGGACGGTGCCGTGGGGATGCTCGGGCGGCGCGTACGTCGTCAGGATGCGGAGTTTCTCGCCGCCGGTGTTCACGAAGTTGTGCAGCGTGCCGGCGGGGACGAACGTGTAGTCGCCGGGGCCGACCGGGCTCGCCTCGCCTTCGAGGACCGCCTCGCCGCTGCCCTCGACGAAGAAGAGGACCTGGTCGCCCTGGTGCGTCTCCTCCCCGATCTCCTCGCCGGGTTGGAGCGTCATGGCCACGAGCTGCGCGTGCGGCCCGGTTTCGAGCACCTGCCGGAAGTTCTCGTTCTGCCGCACCGCCTCGAGATAGCTGGGCACGCGGGGAGCTTAGGCGATCCCCGGTTCGTTTCGGGCAAGCTTCGCCCGTGGACTCCTCGACGTTCGCCCTCTTCTGCGTGGCCGCGCTCGCGCTCGCGGTGGTGCCCGGGCCTGCGGTCCTCTACATCGTCGCGCAGAGCGTCGACCAGGGACGGCTGGCCGGATTCGTCTCCGCCCTCGGCATCGGCGTCGGCGGGCTCGTCCACGTCGTGGCGGCGACGATCGGGCTCTCCTCGCTGCTCGCGTCCTCGGCGACCGCCTTCGCGATCGTCAAGTACGCGGGCGCGGCCTACCTCGTCGTGCTGGGGATCAGACGGCTCCTGACCCGCGAGACGATCGAGGACGACATCGTGCGCGTCCCCCGGACCCACCGGCGGCTCTTCGTCGACGGGGTCGTCGTCAACGTGCTCAACCCGAAGACCGCGCTCTTCTTCATCGCCTTCCTCCCGCAGTTCGTCGACCCGAACGCGGCGGCCCCGACGCTTCAGATCTTCGCGCTGGGGCTCGTCTTCGTGGTGATCGCGCTCTCTTCGGACTCGCTCTGGGCGCTCGCGGCGGGGACGGCGGGCGCCTGGCTGAAGCGCAGCAGCTGGTACCTCGGGGTCAAGCGCTGGGTGACCGGGACGGTGTTCATCGGGCTCGGCCTCTCGGCGACCCGAACGTCGTAGCTACCGCCAGTCGACGGCGATCAGGTCGACCGGCTGCTCGAACCCCTTCACGGTCTCCGAGCGCGGCTCGGAGAGACGGAAGCCCGCGCCGGCGGCGTCGATCGTCTCCCGGCTGACGAGGATCTCGCCTCCGCCGGCCACCGCCCCGATGCGGGCCGCGAGGTGAACGGCCTCGCCGCCGTACCGGTTGGTCGACCCGCCGTCGCCCTCGAACGCCGCGCCGGTGTGCGCGCCGATGCGGACGTCCGGCGCGAAGATCTCCTCGTCCAGCGCCCGCTGGATCGCGATCGCGGCGTCGATGGCTCCGCGCGGGCCGGAAAAGGCCGCGAAGAAGCCGTCGCCGGTCTGCTGGACGACCTCGCCGCCGTGCTCCTCGATCCGCTCGCGGAGCAGCTCGTTGTGGCGCGCGAGGAGCTTCTGCCACTTCGCGTCGCCGAGCGTGTCCAGCAGCCGGGTGGAGCCGACGATGTCGGTGAAGACGAACGTTCGCTCGGTCTGCTCGCGCCCGAGCAGCTGCTTCGCCCGTCCGGCGTCGTGCTGGGCGCCGATCCGCTCGAAGGCGGCCAGCGCCGCCTCCAGCTCCGTGGCCGCCGCGTCCTCGTTGCCCTGCCGGCGGAACGCGACGGCGAGCAGCAGGCGGACCTGCGCGGTCTCGTACGGTGCTCCGACCTCCTGCCACTTCTCCCGTGCCTGCCTCAGACGCTTGACGGCGGCGTCGGCCGCGCCCTCGGCGAGCTGGATCCGGCTGTGGGCGACGTGGACCGCCGCATCGAGCGCCGGGGCCCGCCGGTTCGCGATCTTGTACGAGTCCACGTGGCGCTCGAGCTCGGCCACGGCCTCGCGCGCGATCTCGAGCTCTCCGGCCGCGACAGCGATCTCGACGTGGGCCGGGAGGCGGCGCATGCGGGCGATCGGATCCTCGATCTCGGCCAGCGAGCGCGAGATCGAGGACAGCGCCGCGCCGGTCTTGCCTTCGGCGAGTCGGAGGAGTGCCAGCCCGGGCTGCGGGTCCCTGCCGATCTCGTTGGCGTTCGCGTACGCCTCCTCCGCAGCGGCGAAGTCACCGAGGCGGCGCCGGATCTCACCGATCTCGTAGTGGCCTGCCGCGGTGATCGACTGCTCGAAGTCGCTCAGCTCCTCACAGGCGGCGAGCGCAACCTTCTCGGCGCCTTCGAGGTCTCCCCGCAGCCGCATGATCTCGGCGCGGTGGACGCGGCACGCGCCCGGGAACCCGCTCACGTCGAGGCGGTCGCACCAGCGGTTCGCGACCTCGGTCCACTCCGCCGCCCGCCGCAGATCCCCGAGGTCCTGGCACGAGCTGATGGTCATGCAGTAGACGATCGTCGACGACCTGGGGTCGAGCTCGCCGCTCACGGCGGCCGCCGTGGCCTCGTCGAGCAGCGCCAGGCCGGCGTCGATCTCGCCGGTCTTCACGAAGGTGCGGCCCTTGCCGACCAGCGAGAGCATCTGGATGTCGCGGTCGCCGAAGCGGCGGCCGAGCTCGAACGCGTGCTCGAAGTCTGCGACCGCGCCGGGGAAGTCGTTGCCGGCGAACATCGTGTTGATCGCGCGCGTGAGCGCCATGCGCCCGTGCTCGGGACCCTCGGGCTCGTCCTCGAGGAGCCGCTGGGCGTTGGCGAACCACCCGTTGGCGACCGAGAAGGCTCCGCGTCCGGACTCGTCCCACGAGAGCACCAGCGCCAGCCGTGCGGCCGCGCGCCTGTCGCCGGCCGCCGCGTAGGCCGCGTACGCCGCCTCGCGCAGGTCGATCGCCTCCCCGATCTTCCCCGACCACCACGCCGCGTCCCCGAACAGCTCGATGTCCTCGGCGGTGAGGTCGGCCCGCTCGACCGAGGCAAAGTCGTCGAAGGCCTGCCGCCAGGCGTGGCGCGAGGCGGCGTCCCGGGCGCTGCTTAGTGCATCTGTCGTCTGGGACATGTCCTTGTCATAGCAGGCCGATACCGTCGTCCGTGCTGTGCACGTCGTCGACGGGACCACGCCGGAGCTGCTCCCGCACGTGCGAGTCCTGTTCGAGGAGTATGCGGCCTCGCTGGACGTCGACCTCTCGTTCCAGGACTTCGAGCGCGAGCTCGCGGCGCTGCCCGGCGACTACGCGCCGCCGGGCGGGCGCATCCTGCTCGCGCTCGACGGCGATGAGCCGGTCGGCTGCGTCGCGCTCCGGGCGTTCGAGCCCGGCGTCTGCGAGCTGAAGCGGCTCTACGTCCGACCGGTTGCGCAGGGCTCCGGCCTCGGCCGGCGCCTGGCCGAGGCGATCGTCGAGGCGGGACGCGCGGCGGGCTACGACCGGATGCGGCTGGACACGCTGCCTTCGATGACCGCGGCGCGAGGGCTGTACCGCTCGCTCGGCTTCGAGGAGATCGAGGCGTACCGACCCAACCCGGTGCACGGGACGACCTACTTCGAGCTACGCCTGCGCTAGCGCCCGGCCGCGCTCGAGCTCTGCCCAGGCTTCGCCCAGGACTTCGCCGAGCACGGAGGCGATCCGGTCGAACTCCTCCTGCTCGGCTACGAGCGGCGGTGAGAGCTGGATCACCGGGTCGCCGCGGTCGTCGGCCCGGCAGATCAGCCCCGCCTCGAGGAGCCGCTTGGAGAGGAACCCGCGCAGAAGCCACTCGCACTCCTCGTCCGAGAAGGTCTCCCGCGTCTCCTTGTCCTTGACCAGCTCGACGGCGTAGAAGAACCCGGTCCCGCGGATGTCACCGACGATCGGCAGCTCGAGGAGCTGCTCGAGGGTGGTGCGGAAGCCGTCCTCGTGCTCCCTGACGTGCTCGACGATCCGCTCGCGCTTCATGATCTCGATGTTCTTCAGCGCGATCGCGCACATCACGGGGTGGCCGCCGAACGTGATCCCGTGCGCGTACATCGAGGAGCCCTGCATGAACGGCTCCATCACGCGGTCGGTGGCGACTACGCCGCCGATGGCGGCGTAGGCCGAGGAGAGACCCTTCGCCATCGTGATCAGGTCCGGGCGGATGTCGTAGCGCTCGGAGCCGAACCAGTGGCCGACGCGCCCGAAGCCGGTGATCACCTCGTCGGCGCAGAGCAGGATGTCGTAGCGGTCGCACAGCGCGCGGACGCCTCGCCAGTAGCCCTCGGGCGGCGTAAAGGCGCCGCCGGCGTTCTGGACCGGCTCCATGATCACCATCGCGACCGAGTCCGGGCCGAGTGCCTCGATCGTGTGCTCGAGGTCCTCGAGCAGCATCGTCGTGAACTCCTCCTCGGACTCCTCCGGCGGCCGGTGGTACCGGTTCGTGTTCCGGACGTGGGCGACCTCCGGGACGAGCGGCTCGAACGGCATGCGGAGCGCCGGGATGCCGTTGATCGACAGCGCGCCCATGGTCGTGCCGTGGTAGGCGACGCGCCGGGAGATCGCCTTCCACCGCCGCTGGTGCAGGGCCTTTCCGGCGACGATCGCGTCGTGGTCGCGTTCGGGCTCCCTGAGCGCACCCGGATCGAGCTCGCGCTGGCCCCGCACGGCGTAGTACTGGCGCGCCAGCTTCCAGGCCGATTCGACGGCCTCGCTGCCGCCCGAGCAGAAGAAGACGCGCCCGAGGTCGCCGGGCGCAAGCTCGGCGACGGTCGCGGCGAGCTCGATCGCGCGCGGGTGCGCGTACGACCAGTTCGTGTAGAAGGGCAGCTCCTTCATCTGCGCGTGAGCGGCCCGGCCGATCTCGTCGCCGAACGAGTAGCCGATGTTCACCGCGAAGAGCCCGGCCAGCGCGTCGAGGTAACGCCGCCCGTTCGAGTCCTCGAGGTAGCAGCCGTCGCCGCGGACGATGATGGGGATCTCGCCCTCCATGTACCCGCCCATGCGGGTGAAGTGGAGCCAGAGGTGGTCGCGCGCCTGCTGCTGCAGGTCGGACGCGCTCATGCCGTCAGGTCCGCCGCGAGCTCTTCGAACGCGGCGATGTACGCATCCGCGTCCGCCTCCTGCAGGGCCACGGACAGGGTCCATTCCTCTTCGCGCCCGGGCGTCATGAAGACGTCCCTGTTCGCGTGGTAGAGCCAGGCGAGCTCGGTCAGCTCCGCGTCCTGGCTGCGCTTGAACGTCCGGTAGTCGGTGATCCGCTCGGCGGAGAAGACCACGCAGCCCTTCGATCCGATCCCGAGGGCGTAGCCGGGGACCCCGTACCGGTCGATCACGTCCTGGCAGCCGGCGACGAGCCGGTTGTCGATCGCCTCCAGCCGCTCGTACGCATCCGGGGTCAGCACGTCCTCGAGCGTCGCGCGGGCCGCAGCCATGCTGAGCGGATTGCCGTTGAACGTTCCGACCTGGTTCACGCGGCCCGATTCGACGACCTCCATGACCTCCTCGGTCCCGCCGACGGCGCCGTTCGGAAGCCCGCCGCCCAGCGTCTTCGCCAGCGTGACGAGGTCGGGCTCGAGCCCGTAGCGCTCGGTCGCACCGCCCCGGGCGATCGTGAGACCGGTCTTGACCTCGTCGACGATCAGGAGCACGCCGTGCTTCCGCGTCTCGGCGCGGACGGCCTCGAGATACCCCGGCTCCGGGAGGACGACGCCGAGGTTCATCATCGCCGCCTCCATGATCATGCAGGCTGGAAGCCGTCCCTCCTCCTCGAGCCGGTCGAGCCGGCGCGCCAGCGCCTCGGCGTCGTTGAACGGCACCGCCAGCGTCAGGTCGGCGACGGCCTGCGGGAGCCCGGCGCCGTACGGGATCGAGGGGATGTCCTCCGGATCCGTGTCCGCGGCGAGGTCGAAGCCGACCGAGACCATCACGGCGTCGTGGTGGCCGTGGTACGAGCCGAGGACCTTGAGGATCGTGTCGCGGCCGGTGAAGCCGCGGGCGATGCGGATCGCGTCCATCGTCGCCTCGCTGCCCGAGTTCGTGAACCGCCACTTGGGGAGCCGGAAGCGCTCGGCGAGATCCTCGGCGACCCAGGTTGCGTCCTCGGTCGGAGCCGAGAAGTGCGAGCCGAGCCGGACCCGCTCCGAGACCGCTTTGACGATGGCCGGGTGCGCGTGCCCGACGACCATCGAGCCGAACCCGTTGTGGTAGTCGATCATCCGGTGCCCGTCGGCGTCCCAGACGTGCTGGCCCTCGCCGCGGGTGAGGAAGATCGGCCAGGGATCGCGCGCCTGGTAAGTCGAGGCGACGCCGCTCGGCATCGTCCGCTTCGCGCGCTCGAAGAGGTCGCGCGAGGCCGGCGTCCGCTCGTCGAGCTTCCGCGACTCGCGCTCGGTCAGCTCCTTGATCCGGGCCCGATCGAGGGTGGACTGGACGGTTCCGGGCGTCGTCATGCCGTTCCTTTCGCCTGCCGGCCGCGCCGGCTCTGGAAGAGGACGTTCAGGGTCATCGCCGCCAGGGCGAGGATGAAGATCGCGCTGGCGACGACGTTCACCTGCGGCGGCACGGCGACGCGCGCGGCGCCCCAGACGAAGAGGGGGAACGTCGTCTCCGAGCCGGCGTTGAAGTACGTGATCACGAAGTCGTCGATGGAGATCGCGAAGCCGAGCAGGGCGGCGCTGAGGATCGCCGGCGCGATCAGCGGGAGCGTCACCTTGACGAACGTCGTCCACTCGTTCGCGCCCAGGTCCATCGCCGCCTCCTCGAGGTGCCGGTCGAAGCCGACGAGCCGCGCCTTCACGGTCACGACGACGTAGCTGATGATGAACATCACGTGCGCGATGAAGATCGTCGTGAAGCCGGTCGGGTAGCGCATCTGGAGGAAGAGCGTGAGCAACGAGGCGCCGAGGACGATCTCCGGCGTCGCCATCGGCAGGAAGACGAGGAGGTTCGTCGGGCCCCGGCCGCGGAAGCGGTGGCGGACGAGCGCGAGCGCGACCAGCGTGCCCAGCGCGGTCGCCATGATCGTGGAGAGGAACGCGATCTCCAGGGAGAGGATCACCGAGTCGCGGATCCCGGGAACGGCGTCCCAGCTCGTCCAGTTGTCGAGCGTGAACTGCTGCCAGGTGTAGTTGAACTGCGTCGCGGGCTGGTTGAAGGAGAAGAGGATCACGACCGCGATCGGCAGCATCAGGTAGACGAGCGCGAGCACCGAGTAGGCGGCCAGGAGGTGCCGGCGCACGAACGCCCAGACCCGCGCCGCGATGCTCGGCCGCGGACGGGCCGGCAGCGTCTCGGCGGCGGTCGTCATCCGGTCAGCTTCTCCGTCCCGACCGCGCGGGCATAGACGAGGAGGGAGATCATGATCAGCCCCATCAGGACGAACGAGAGGGCCGCGGCCGCCGGGTAGTCGATCAGCTCGAGGAACTTCGACTGGATGACGTTGCCGATCATGTACTGGTTCGGCGTTCCGAGCAGCTGGGCGTTGATGAAGTCGCCCGCCGCGGGGATGAACGTCAGCAGCGTCCCCGCGACGATGCCTGGCGCCGACAGCGGCAGCGTCACGCGGAGGAAGGCCTTCGTCTTGCTCGCATAGAGATCCTGTGCAGCCTCGAGCAGCCGGGCGTCGATCTGCTCCAGCGAGACGTAGAGCGGCAGCGCCATGAAGGGCAGGAAGTTGTAGGTGATGCCGGAGACGACCGCGACCGTCGTGGCCAGCAGCCGGCCGTCCGCCGAGAGGACGTGGATGTCGCGCAGGAAGCCGACGACGGGCCCTTGGTCGGCCAGGATGTTCTGCCACGCCAGCGTGCGGATCAAGTACGTGACGAAGAACGGCGCGACGATGAAGAGCAGCAGCAGGTTCTTCCAGCGCCCGCCGTGGAACGCGATCCAGTAGACGAGGGGATAGCTGATCAGCAGCGTCGCGACGGTGGCGATCCCCGCGTAGAGGAACGAGCGGACGAGCTGCTCGTCGTACCCGGTGATCGCGTCGCGGTAGTTCGAGAACTCCCACGTGAACGTGTAGCCCTGCTCGAACGTGCCCGACTGGAGCGACTGGTAGGCGAGGAAGCCGAGCGGGACGACGAAGAACACCGCCAGCCAGGCCAGCCCCGGTGCGAGCAGAAGCAGCGGGGCCAGCCAGCGGTGGCGGTGGATGAAGGTCACGCCGTGACTAGGCCCCCAGCAGCGTCTGCCACTGCTGCGTGTAGGTCTCGTTGTTCAGCGCGTCCGAGTCGAACTGGTGGACGTTCGAGAGGATGTCGTCGTCGGGGAAGATCAGGGGGTTGTTCGCCGACTCGGGGTCGAGCTTCACGGCCTCGTCCTTGACGCCCTTGACCGGCGAGATATAGCCGATGCCGACCGCGAGCATCGCGGCGATCTTCGGGTCGAGGACGAAGTTCATGTACTCGGACGCCGTCGGCACGCTGCCCTCGAGCGGGATGAACATGTTGTCCGTCCAGATGTCGCTGCCCTTCTCGGGCAGGTTCCAGCGGAGATCCTTGTTCGCCGCCAGGCCGGTGGCGACGTCGCCCGACCAGGAGACGGCGGCGGCGATGTTGCCCCGCTCCAGGTCGGCCACGTAGTCGTTGCCCGTGAAGCGCCGGATCTGTCCCGCGTCGACCGCCTTCTTGACGCGGTCGTACGCTCGCTTCCAGCTGTCGTCGGTGACCTTGCTCGGGTCGTCGCCGTTCTCGAGCATGATCGGGGTCATCGTGTCGGCGACCTCGGTGAGCAGGGTCACCTTGCCCTTCAGCTTGGTGTCCTCGAGCAGCTGCTGCATGGTCGTGACGACCTCGCCGCCGCTCGCTTGGAGATTCGTCGCGATCCCGGTGATCCCCGACACCCACGGGATGCTGTAGGTCCGATCCGGATCGAACGGCGGGCTCTGCTGCGCCTCGATCAGGTTGGCGATGTTCGGGATCCTGCCCTTGTCCAGCGGCTCGACCCACTCCCGGCTGATCAGCAGCGCCGGGAAGCGGGAGTTGTCGGTCATGACGATGATGTCGCGGTCGATGCCGCGCCCCTGGCTCAGCGGCCCCTGGATCTTCCCGAAGTACGTGGCGTTGTCGTTGACGTCCTCGACGTAGTTGACCTTGACGCCCGTCTGCGCGGTGAACTGCTCCAGCGACGGGCTCTTCGTCTTGTCGTTCGGGTCGCGGTCGATGTACAGCTGCCAGTTGGAGAAGCGCAGCGTGTCGGCCAGCTCGGCGGTGGTCGTTCCGGCGCCGCCGCCGCCGCCGTCGTCGTCGCCGCCGCAGGCGGCGAGCAAGCCCGGTACTGAGATGACGACTCCGCCCAGTGCTGCACGCCGCAGCAGCTCGGCACGGGTCAGAGCGTGGTTCATTCGTTCTCCTCCTCGGTCAGGTCGACCACGAACGCGGAGCCCGGGTCGAAGGAAAGCTCGACGGCTTGGTTCGGCTCGTGCGTGCCGGACCCGGCCTGGGTGTTCTGCGCGAAGACGCTGACCCGCCCGTCCGGCGTCTTCACGGTGTACTGGGTTGCGACGCCGACGTACGAGCGGTCGAAGATCGTGCCGCTCAGGCGGTTCTCGCCGTCCCGCGACGGGGCGAGCCGGACCTTCTCGGGGCGAATGCCGACGGCGACCCGGCTCCCGGCCGCCGGGAGCTCCTGCTCGACGTGGACGAGCGCGCCGCTCGCGAGCCGAACCCCGGACTGCCCCTCGACGGTTCCCGGCAGGAGGTTCGACGCGCCGAGGAAGCGGGCCACGAAGCTCGTCCGCGGCGTCTCGTAGAGCTCCTCCGGCGGGCCGAGCTGCTCGATGCGGCCGTGGTTCATGACCGCGATCACGTCGGCCATCGTCATCGCCTCCTCCTGGTCGTGGGTGACGTGGAGGAAGGTGATCCCGATGTCGTGCTGGATCTGCTTCAGGGTCAGCTGCATCTGCTTCCGCAGCTTCAGGTCGAGGGCGCCGAGCGGCTCGTCCAGGAGGAGCACCTGCGGGTTGTTCACGAGCGCCCGCGCAAGCGCGACGCGCTGCTGCTGGCCGCCCGACAGCTGGCGAGGCTTCCGGTCGCCCATCCCTGCGAGATCGACCATCCCGAGGATCTCGCCGACCCGGCCCTTCAGCGTCTGGCCCTTGACCCCCTTGCGCCGGAGGCCGAACGCGATGTTCTCGAAGATCGTCAGGTGGGGGAAGAGCGCGTAGCTCTGGAAGACCGTGTTGACGTCGCGCTTGTGCGGCGGGAGCCCGGTGACCGGCCGATCGCCGAGGAAGATCGCGCCCTCGTCCGGCTCCTCGAAGCCGCCGATCATCCGCAGGGTCGTCGTCTTGCCGCACCCCGACGGGCCGAGGAGGGCGAAGAACGAGCCGCGGGGGATCTCCAACGAGAGGCCGTCCACGGCGACGACGCCGTCGAAGCCCTTCGTGACCTGCTCCAGCCGCACGTCGGCGACGGACGGGGTCGGTGCGGCCGTCGCGCTCATCAGGCCCCCGTCGCCTGCGAGGAGCCGCCGCCGTACGGGTACCACCAGTCCTTCGGCGCCAGCGAGGTCTCGAGGTGGACGTGCTTCGTCTCCTGGAAGGCCTCCAGGCCCTCCTGCCCGAGCTCGCGCCCGAGCCCGGACTGCTTCATCCCGCCGAACGGCCCGGCGTCGTTGTCGGTGAGCGGGTCGTTGAACCAGACCGTGCCCGCCTTGATCTCCCGCATGCAGCGGAGGATCGTGTCGAGATCCTTCGTGTAGACATTGCAGCCGAGCCCGAACCTCGTCGAGTTCGCCAGCTCGATCGCCTCGTCGAGCGTCTTGACCGGGACGAGCGGCGCGACGGGGCCGAAGGTCTCCTCGCGCAGGAGGTCGGTCTCGGCCGGCGCGCCGGTGACGACGGTCGGCGCGTAGAAGTAGCCGGTGCCGTTGCCGCCGTTCGAGCCGCCCGTGACCACCTCCGCCCCGGCGGCGACGGCGGCGTCCACCTGGGTCGCGACACGCTCGCGCTGCCGAGCCGAGACGAGTGGCCCGATGTCCGTGGCGGGGTCGAGGGGATCGCCGACCACGAGCGAGTTCGTGTAGTCGACGAATGCCTGCAGGTAGTCGTCGTAGACCGGCTCGAGGACGTAGAACCGCTCGGCGGAGGTGCAGACCTGGCCGGCGTTGAGGAACGCGGCCCACGCGCCGCCCTTCGCGGCGACGTCGATCGCCGGCGCGACGTCGGGGCAGACGATGAACGGGTCCTTGCCGCCGAGCTCGAGGTTGATGCGGGCGACCCGGTCCGCGCAGATCCGTGCGATGCGCTTGCCGGTGTCGACCGAGCCGGTGAACGCGACGCAGTCCACGCGCTCGTCCGAGACGATCGCCTCGCCCACCTCGCCCGCGCCCGCCAGCAGGTTGACGACCCCTGAGGGGAGGTGATCGAAACAGCCGGCGAGCGCGAGCGTGGAGAGCGGTGTGAGCTCCGACGGCTTCGCGACGATCGTGTTCCCGGCGGCGAGCGCCGGGGCGACCTTCCACGCGAGCAGCAGGAGCGGGTAGTTCCAGGGGACGATGCACCCGACGACGCCCACAGGCTCCTTGAGCACGAGCGAGAGCTGGGTCGACTCGATCGCCGGGATGACGCGGCCGGCGAAGTTCCGGCCGAGCTCGGCGTAGTAGTCGAACGCCGCGGCCGTCCAGCCGATCTCGTCCGAGTTCTCGATCCGCGGCTTGCCGCCCTCCTTCGTCATCAGCTCTGCGAGCTCGTCGGTGCGCGCGCGGAGCCGGTTCGCGACCTCGTGGAGCAGCTCGCACCGGTCGATCGCGGGCGTCGCCGCCCAGCCGCGCGCCGCCTCGCTGGCCGCTGCGATCGCGGCGTCGACCTGCTCGGCGGACGGCAGCGGGACGCTCGCGAGCTCCGTCTCCGTGAACGGGTTCTCGACGGAGAGCGGATCGCCCTCGCCGCCCACGAGCTCGCCGCCGATCAGGAGCCTCGTTTCCGTCAACCCAGTCTCGCCATCCGCACGGGCCCGTTGTGCACACGGGCGCCCCAGTCGTAGATCTGCTTCCAGAGCTCGAGGTAGAGGAAGCTCTCGGTCGAGACCACGGTGTCCAGCGCTCGGATCCTGTTGGTCAGGTCGAGGAGCTGGCGCCGGTCGGCGCAGACGAGCTCGACGAGGATGTCGAACTGGCCGGCCGTGATGACGACGTAGTCGGCCTCCTCCCAGGTCGCGATCTCGTTCGCGACGGGCTCGGGCGGGCCGGTGGTGCGGATCCCGACCATCGCCTGCGCCTCGAAGCCGAGGCCGAGCGGGTTCGTGATCCCCGTGACCTGGAGGATGTTGTCCTCGCAGAGCCGCGCATAGCGCGCGCGGATCGTCGCCTCCGACACGCCGACGCTCGCGGCGATCCGGCGGAACGACTCGCGGCCGTTCTTCTGGAGCGCCTCGATGATGCGCTGGTCGACCTCGTCGAGGCTCCGGGGGACGCTGACCGCACCCCGTCGCGCTCGTTCCTCCGCGCTGCGCAATGCGAGGCGTTCATACCACTCTGCGTCGCATCGGGTCAACCGGGAAGCGCCAACGCCCCGGGTTTCGCAGCGTGGTCCTACGACTCGTCGGGCGGAACGACCAGCACGGGCCGGTCGGAAAGCTGCAGCAGCTTGTGGGGGATCGACCCGAGCAGCGCGCTCCTCAGCGGGCTCTCGCCCTGCGTGCCGACCACGATCATCCGTGCGTCGCGCTCCTCGCCGAGACGGCGCAGCCCCTCGGCAGGCCGGTCGTCGACGAGCGCCACCTCCGCCTCAACGCCTGCGCTTCGCGCACGCTGGAGCGCCTCGGAGGTCATCCGCTCTCCGATCTCCTCGAGCGCCTTGCGGTGCTCGGCGAACTCCTCGCCGGCGACGCGGCCGGGCGGCTCGTACGCGTACGCGATCACGAGCCGGTCGCCGAAGCTCGTGCAGACCTCGATCGCCGCCTTGAGCGCGCACCGCGCGCATCCGGAGCCGTCGTAGCCGAGGATGATCGTGCCCACTACGCCGCCACCTCCGGGTCCGCCGCCTCGAGCGGCTTCCGTCCGAAGAACCGCTCGTGGCCGCCGAGCCGCCAGAGCACGAGGATGACCACGCCGAGGAGCAGGAAGCCCACGCCGATCACGAGCGGGACGCCGAGCCCGATGAGCTCCTGGCCCGTGTACGACTCCTCCGGATCGCTGAACAGCCGGATCGACTCGATGAAGAGGTACCCGAGCATCGCCGCGCCGATCAGCGGCGCGAGCCCGATGAAGACGAAGTTCTTCACGGAGCGGGTCAGCTCGCGCCGGTAGTAGACGACGCACGCCACGCCGGAGAGCGCGTAGTAGAACGCGATCATCAGCGCGAGCGCGGAGAGCGTGTCGAAGAGGAAGTTCTCGCTGATGAAGTTCGCGGGCACATACCAGGCGATCGCGAGCGCGGCGACCACGATCGTCGAGATGTGCGGCGTCCGGAACCGCGGGTGGATCGCGGCGAGGGTTCGCGGCAGCGCGTCCGACCTCGCCATCGAGAACGACGTGCGCGAGGCGGGGATGATCGTCGTCTGCGTGGACGCGACCGCCGAGGTGACGATCGCGAGGATCACGAGCTTGTCCCAGGGCGAGCCGAGCACGTCGCCGGCCAGCGTCCCGAAGACCGCGTCGTCGTCGTCGAACTCGGCGAGCAGCTCGAGCCCGGCGAACGCGACGACCGCGGCCGTCACCGAGACGTAGGTGACGAGCAGGATCAGCGTGCTGATCACGGCGGCGAGGCCGGGCGCAGAGGTCGAGTCCTCGGTCTCCTCCGTGAGGTTCACCGCCGACTCCCAGCCCCAGTAGATGAAGACGCCGATCAGGAGCGCGGAGACGAGCGTCGCCCGGCTGTCGATCGCGAACGGGTTGAACCACGACCAGGACGGGTCGATCGAGTCGACGGACGCGTCACCGGAGTACACCTTCCCCAGCGCGACGACCGCGAACAGGAGCAGCGCGCCGACCTGCGCGAGGATCATCACGTTCTGCACCCGGGCCGAGAGCTCGGTCCCGATCACGCAGATCGCCGTGAGCACCACGATGTAGCTGACGGCGAGCACGGTGACGGCGACCTTCGAGCCTGCGGCGCCGTCCGCGCCGAAGAGCAGGTACGTGTACCGGGCGCCGACGTCGGCGAGCGAGCCGACGACGAGGATCCCGGTCGTGCAGACCGCCCAGCCGCCGATCCAGCCCGCCCACGGGCCGAGCGCGCGGGTGACCCAGGAGAACGTCGTCCCCGCGTCCGGATCGGCCTTGTTCATGTAGTAGAAGGCCGTCGCGATGAAGAACATCGGGATGAAGGACGCGAACAGCGCCGCGGGCGCCTGCACGCCGACCACCACGACGACCGTTCCGATCACCGCGGCGAGCGAGTAGGCCGGCGCGGTCGACGCGAGCCCGATCACGGTCGCGTCGAGGAAGCTGAGCGCGCCTGCCTTGAGGCCCTCCTGCTCTTCGGGGAGGGCGGGTCGTTCCGCAGCGGCGGTGGTGTCGCTCAACGCCTAGTCGAGCTTCGCCATCACGTGCTTGCCCTCGCACCGCTGGACGGCGCCGGCTCCCGCCGGGCGGAGCCCGGCTCCGCTGTCGCCTGCCGCCGCTGCCGTCGCGATGCCTTCCGGGCCCGTGCTGAAGCACTGTGCCCTCCGGCCTCGCGCCGGCAGCGACGACCCACCGATGCGAGGGCTGCGCGCGTGATGGTCAACCAAGGTTGACCATCACGTGCTTGATCTGCGTGTAGTCCTCGAGCGAGTAGGCCGAGAGGTCCTTGCCGTACCCGGACTGCTTGAAGCCGCCGTGCGGCATCTCCGAGACGAGCGGAATGTGGTCGTTGATCCAGACCGTCCCGAACTCGAGCTTCCGGGCCGCGTTGAGCGCGCGCGAGATGTCCCGCGTGAAGACCGATGCAGCGAGCCCGTAGTTGACGTCGTTCGCCCACGCGATCGCCTGGTCGTCGTCGTCGAACCGCTGGACGGTGACGACGGGGCCGAAGACCTCGCGCTGGACGATCTCGTCGGTCTGGCCGACGCCGGTGACGACGGTCGGCTTGACGAAGAAGCCGCGGTCGCCGTTCGTCCCGCCGCCGGTGAGCACCTGCGCGCCGGAGGCGCGGTCGAGGAAGCCCAGGATGCGGTCCTGCTGCGCCTTCGAGATCACCGGGCCCATCTCGATCTCGTCGCCGTCGGCCGGGTCGCCCACGCCGATCGACTCGACGGCCGGGACGAGCTCCTCGAGCAGCTTGTCGTAGATCTTGGGGCCGGCGACGACGCGTGACGCCGCCGTGCAGTCCTGGCCCGAGTTCCAGTAGCCGGCGATCTTGATCGCCTCCGCGACCTGGGCCGGGTCGGCGTCGTCGAACACGACGACCGGCGCCTTGCCGCCGAGCTCGAGGTGGACGCGCTTCAGCGACTCGGACGCCGCCTTCGCGACCTCCTTCCCCGTTGCCACGTCGCCCGTCAGCGAGACCATGCGGACGTCGGGGTGGCGCACGAGCCCGGCGCCGACCGGCTCGCCGTCGCCGGTGATGACGTTGAGGACGCCGGCCGGGATCACGTCGGCCGCGAGCTCGGCGAAGCGCAGCGTCGAGAGCGGCGTCTGCTCGGACGGCTTGACGATCGAGACGTTGCCGGCCGCGAGCGCCGGGGCGAACTTCCAGACCGCCATCATCAACGGGTAGTTCCACGGCGCGATCTGGCCGACGACGCCGATCGGCTCGCGACGGATCATCGACGTGTAGCCCTTCATGTACTCGCCTGCGGACCGGCCCTCGAGCATCCGGGCGGCGCCGGCGAAGAAGCGGATGTTGTCGGCGCAGACCGGCATCTCGTCCCGGGCGACCGGCAGCGGCTTGCCGACGTTGCGCGACTCGATCTCCGCGAGCTCGTCCGTGTGCTCGTCGATCAGATCGGCGAGCTTGAGCAGGAGCTCGGACCGCTCCTGCGGCGTCGTCTCACGCCACTCGGCCCACGCCTTCTTGGCGGCCTCGACGGCGCGGTCGACGTCCGCCTGGGTGCCCTTCGGCACCTCGGCGATCGTCTCGCCCGTGGCCGGGTTGAGGATCTCCTCCGTCCCGCCGTCCGAGGCTTCGACCCACTCGCCGCCGACCAGGTTCTTGTGCTTCTCGACGCTGACGCTCATCGGCAAACCTCCTCGAGTCGTGCGGAACCTATCTCACTGGCGGGCGCCGGCGGCCGCGGCCGTCGTCCCTCCGACGCCGGTCGGCTCCCGCGTGAGCCGCTGCGCGATCCAGACCGGGATCACCGAGAGCAGGATCACGACGAGGGCGACGACGTTGATGATCGGGAGCTGCTCCGGGCGCGCGAGGTTCGTGAAGATCCAGATCGGCAGCGTCTGCTCCGCGCCGGACGTGAACGTCGTCACGATCACCTCGTCGAACGACAGCGCGAAGGCGAGGAGGCCGCCGGCGAGCAGCGCCGTCTTCAGCTGCGGGAAGGTGACGTAGCGGAAGGTCTGCCACGAGTCCGCGCCCAGGTCGGACGACGCTTCCTCGATGTTCGGCGAGGTGCGGCGCAGCCGCGCGATCACGTTGTTGTAGACGACGACGATGCAGAAGGTCGCGTGGCCGATCACGATCGTCAGCAGGCCGAAGTCGATCCCGAAGCGGACGTACGAGGCGTTCAGCGCCATGCCGGTGACGATCCCCGGGAGCGCGATCGGGAGGATGACGAGGAACGAGATCGTCTCGCGGCCGAAGAACCGGTACCGGGCGACGGCGAGGGACGCCAGGGTCCCGAGGAGCAGCGCGATCGTCGTGGCGATGACGCCGCACTTCACGGAGAGCCAGAGCGCGGCGCGGACGTCCTCGTCCCGCCACGCCTCCCCGAACCAGTCGGTCGTGTAGCCCGCGATCGGCCACCCCTGCGTCACGTCTTCGTTGAAGGCGTAGAGCCCGATGATGATCAGCGGGATGTAGATGAAGGCGAGCGTCGCCGCCGTCGCCAACCGGAGGACCACCGCGCCGACGGTCACAGGTTCTCGAACGCGCCGGCCCGCTTCGCCAGCGCGAGGTAGACGACCATGATCAGCACGGGGATCGTCGCGAAGGCCGCGGCGAACGGGAGGTTGTTCGCGACGCCGACGTTCGTGTAGACGACGTTCCCGATGAAGCTCGTGTTCCCGACCACCTGCGGGGTGATGTAGTCGCCGAGGGTCAGGGAGAAGGTGAAGATCGAGCCGGCGACGATGGCCGGGAAGGCGAGCGGGAAGACGACCCGCCGGAAGGTCCCCAGCCCTCGGGACCCGAGGTCGGACGAGGCCTCGAGCAGCGAGTCGGGGATGCGCTCGAGCCCGGCGTAGACCGGCAGGATCATGAACGGGAGCCAGAGGTACGTGAAGACGAGCCAGGTCCCGGTCGTCGTGTAGCCGGGGCCCGTGAGCCCGAACGGCTCGAGCATCCAGTTCAGCGGCCCCTCGCCGGCGAGGAGGATCCGCCAGGCGTAGACCTTCACGAGGTAGCTCGCCCAGAGCGGCGTCAGGATCGCGACGATCAGGATCGCCTTCGTCCGCGGCGAGGCGATCCGCGCCATGTAGTACGCGATCGGGAGCGCGAGGAGCGCGTCGGTGAGGGTGACGGCGACCGCGAGCCCGACCGTCCGGATCGTGATCCGCCGGTAGACGTCCTCCTCCCAGAGCGTCCGGAAGTTGTCGAGGCTGAAGTCCCGCACGACGTCGCCGGTGAACGAGTCGACCTGCCAGAACGCGGTCAGGAACAGGACGGCGAGGGAACCGAGGTAGGCGATCCCGAGCCACGCGACCGGCGAGGCGAGCAGCGCCGCCAGCCGGGCGCGCGGGTGGTGGAAGAGGAAGGTCGAGAGGCGCCTCCCCGGCCCTTGCCGGGAAGGCGCCTCTCCGTACGTCGCCGAGCTCAGGGGGCTAGCCCTTGATCTCGGTCCAGGCCGCGGTCCACTCCGAGTAGTCCTTGCAGACCTCGCCTCGGTCGTCGCCGCAGTCCGCGATCGGCGTCTTCCAGTAGGCGACCTTCGAGAAGTAGTCCTCGTCCTGCGCGTGGAACGTCTCGCAGTGGTTCTTGTCGACGGTGAGGCTGCAGGCCTCGGCGTTCACCGGGGCCTCGCCGAAGTACTCCGTCGCCATGGCGTTCGCCTTCGGCGAGATGATGTAGTTCATCCACATGTACATGCAGTTCGGGTTCTTCGCCTGGGACGAGATCATCCAGGTGTCGGACCAGCCGGTCGAGCCCTCCTTCGGAAGGATCGCCTCCACGGGGACCGGCGTCTTCGCGCCCGTCAGCTGATTCACCTGGTACTGCCAGGTCGTCCCGACGACCGTGTCCTTGTTCGTGAACGACTGGATCTGCTTGGCGGCGTCGGACCAGTACTCGCCGATGTTCGCCTTCTGCTCCTTGAGCAGGTTCACTGCCGCTTCGAACTGCTCATCGTCGAGCTCGTAGGGATCGGTGATGTTCAGGTCCGGCTGGGTCGCCTTCAGGTAGAGCGCCGCATCCGCGATGTAGATCGGGCTGTCGTACGCGGTGACCTTGCCCTTGTACGCCGAGCCGCCGTCGAAGACGACGCTCCAGCTGTCCGGTGCCGGCTGGACCTCGTCGGTCCGCCACATGAGCAGGTTGGCGCCGCGGCCGTGCGGCACGCCGTACGGCACGCCGTCCACGGTGTTGTGCGGCTGGTTCTTCAGGCCCTCGAAGACCGCGTCGTAGTTCTCGATCAGGTCGAGGTTGACCGGCGCGACGTCGCCGCCCGCGATCAGGCGCAGCGTCGCATCGCCCGAGGCCGACACGCCGTCGTAGTTGCCGGTCTTCATCAGCGTGACCATCTCGTCCGAGGTCGCGCCGACCTTCGAGTTGACCTTGCAGCCTGTCTCGGTCTCGAAGGGCGTGACCCAGTCCTTCTCGACATAGCCGGCCCAGTTGATGATGTTGACCTGGCCCTCGCCCGGGCCGATCTCGGTCAGCATCCCTTCCGTCGCGCTCGTGGTCGTGGTGCCGCCGCCCGCTTCCCCGTCGTCGTCGTCGCTGCCGCAGCTCGTCGCCGCGAGCAGCGCGACGCAGCAGTAGACGGCGAGCCCGAGCCAGCGGGCCTTCCTTGACTTGCTCATTCGTCCTCCGTCTCTCCCCCCGAGGAGATCTCGTAGGTGTGCTCTGGACGCCATTCGAGGCGTACCGGGCGACCGCGTGCCTCGACGACGTCTGCCGAGGTGGTCTCGAGGTTCTGGCGGACCACGGTCAGTGCTCCGCCTCGGTCGAGGTCGACGATGTACCGGGTGACCATGCCGACGTAGACGACCTCTCGGATGCGTCCCTCCTCCACGACCGAGCCGGGCTGGGGCTGGTCGCCGTCGGCGAGGAGTCGGATCTTCTCGGGCCGGACCGTGAACCGGCGGCCGTCGCGCTCGAGCACGTTCGACACGCCGACGAAGCCGGCGACGAACTCGCTCTCGGGGCGCTCGTACACGTCCGCCGGCGTCCCGACCTGCTCGATGCGGCCGTCGCGGAAGACCGCGACGCGGTCGCTCATCGTGAGCGCCTCCTCCTGGTCGTGCGTCACGTAGACGAACGTGATCCCGACCTCGTCCTTGATCCGCATCAGCTCGAGCTGCATCTCCTGGCGCAGCTTCAGGTCGAGGGCGCCGAGCGGCTCGTCCAGCAGCAGCACCCGCGGC
>DATBMH010000010.1:0-14266 GCA_036554945.1 Gaiellaceae bacterium
CGCCGTCCTCGACCAGCTGGTCCAGGACTTCGGCGCGCCCGCCATCTCCCAGGTGCTGGACGCGTTCAAGGACCTCGGGTTCAAGTACGCGACCCAGGCCGGCATCACGGTCTCGAAGAACGACGTGGTGGTCCCGCCGAACAAGGCGGAGCTCATCAAGGACTTCGAGGACCGGGTCGCCGACATCCAGGAGCAGTACGACGACGGCCTCATCACGGAGGAGGAGCGCCACCAGGCGGTCACCGACCAGTGGAACGAGGCGACCGACGTCGTCGGCGAGGCGATGATCCGCAACATCGAGGACACCGACCGCCTCAACTCGATCCGCATGATGGCCGACTCCGGCGCCCGTGGCTCGGTGAAGCAGATCCGCCAGCTGGCGGGCATGCGCGGCCTCATGGCCAACCCGAAGGGCGAGATCATCGAGCGCCCGGTGAAGGCCTCGTTCATCGAGGGCCTCGACGTGCTCGAGTACTTCACCTCGACGCACGGCGCCCGCAAGGGCCTCGCCGACACCGCGCTCCGCACGGCCGACTCGGGCTACCTGACCCGGCGTCTCGTCGACGTCGCGCAGGACGTGATCATCCGCGAGGAGGATTGCAAGACCAAGGAGGGCGTCGAGCTCCCGCTCTACAGCGAGGGCCAGCTCAACAAGGGTCTCCTCGGCCGGATCGTGGTGGAGGAGGTGCACAAGCCGCTCGCCTCGGGCAAGCCCGGCAAGACCGTGCTGGCCGAGAAGGGCGCACTGGTGACCATGCCGCTGCTGCGGGACATCGCCGAGCAGCTCGGCGAGACCGCCGAGGAGTCGACGCTGCCGGTCCGCTCGGTGCTCAAGTGCCGCAGCGAGTTCGGCGTGTGCCGCGCCTGCTACGGCCTCTTCCTCGCCACCGGCGGCATGGCCGAGATCGGCGACGCGGTGGGCATCATCGCCGCGCAGTCGATCGGCGAGCCCGGCACGCAGCTGACGATGCGGACGTTCCACACCGGCGGTGTGGCCGGCGCGGACATCACGCACGGCCTCCCGCGCGTCGTCGAGATCTTCGAGGCGCGGAGCCCGAAGGGCGCCGCGAAGCTCGCGGAGGTCGGCGGCAAGGTCGAGATCGAGCAGACCGACCGCGGGCCGAAGGTGCTGATCCACACGCCCGACGGCGAGGAGCCCACTTCGTACCAGCTTCCGCGGCGCACGCGGATGCTGGTCGAGAACGGCCAGGAGATCGAGCCGGGCGACGCCCTCCACGAGGGCTCGCGGACGCCGGCCGACCTGCTCCGGCTGAAGGGCTCGACGGCGACGGAGCTGTACCTCGTCTCAGAGGTCCAGCGCGTCTACAAGTCGCAGGGCGTCGAGATCCACGACAAGCACATCGAGCTGATCGTCCGGCAGATGCTGAAGAAGGTCCGCGTCGACACCCCGGGCGACACCGAGCTCCTGCCCGGCCAGCTCGTCGACAAGGTCGTCCTCGAGCGCGAGAACGCCCGCGTCAAGAAGGAGAAGAGCGAGCAGGCGACGTTCGAGCCGCTGATCCTCGGGATCACGAAGGCGTCACTCGCGACGGAGTCGTTCCTGTCGGCCGCCTCGTTCCAGGAGACCACGAAGGTGCTCACGGACGCGGCGATCGAGGGCAAGGTCGACCAGCTTCTCGGCCTGAAGGAGAACGTGATCATCGGGAAGCTGATCCCGGCGGCGACCGGTCTCAAGCAGTACCGGAGCGTCGACATCAAGCCGTCCGAGAAGGTGCCGCTCTCGGCCTACCGCAGGCCGGAGTCCGAGGAGCAGCTCCTCGCCGCGCTCCAGGAGATCGGCGCCGACGGCGGCGACGGCGCGAGCCTCGCCGACCTCGGTCTCGACTTCGGCGGAGCGATCGAGCCGGACGGCGACCCGGGCAAGCACGAGTCGGGCGAGGCGACCGAGATCCCCGAGATCCGCTCGCCGCTCGACGACGAGCAGAGCTAACCGAGTTCGCAGACGCAGTTGAACGTGGGGCGCCGGAAGGCGCCCCACGTCGCTTCGGGGCCGCGTCCCAGTGACAGTCACTCGGCCACGGCCCTTCGGGCCAGTGGTCACTCGCGCCGCGCCGGGCAGCGGGGCTTCCGCGCCGGGCCATGGCTGGTCGAGCCACGCCCGAGTGACTGTCACTCGGACCTGGCCCGGCTAGATGGCTTCGCGCCCGCCGGCGGCGCCGTTCGGGTCGGTCGGCGGCGGGGAGGAGGCGGCGACGACCTCGGCCTTGCCGCCGTTCTTCGCCTGGTACAGGGCGTCGTCGGCGCGCTTGAAGAACGTCGCGCCGTCGTCCTCGGGCCGCAGGTCCGCGGCGCCCGCCGAGAGCCCGAGCCGCGGGATGTCGCCGATCGGCCGCGAGGCGACGGCCTGCTGCATCCGCCGCGAAAGCTGCTCTGCGTCGTCCAGCGTCGACTCCGGGAGGATGATCCCGAACTCGTCGCCGCCCACACGGCAGGCGATGTCCGCAGACCTGACGACCGAGCGAACCCGCTCCGCGACCTCGGCGAGCACGGCGTCGCCGGCGAGGTGGCCGATCCGGTCGTTGATCGCCTTGAAGTCGTCGAGGTCGAAGACGACGAGCGCGAGCCGCCGCCCGTAGCGGTGCGCGCGAGCGACCTCCCGCCCGAGCGTCTCGTGAAAGTACCGCCGGTTGTGCAGCCCGGTCAACGCGTCGAGATCCGCCAGCTGCCGCGCCTCGCGGAAACGCCGGGCGTTGTCGATCGCCGGCCCCGCCCGCTCGGCGAGATCCTCCAGAGCCGCGCGGTCGCCATCCGCGAACGAGTGCACCGCCGAGCGGCTGAACACGGAGAGGAAGCCGACCGGCCCGACCTCGCCGGGGATCGGCACCGCGAGCCCGTGGCGGATCAGCTCGCCGTCGTCGATCTCGGCGCCGGTCGGATACTCGTAGGAGATCTTCATCGAGCGCGCCTCGCGCCCGTCGGGCGGCCCGGCGACCGCCTGGCGCTCGGCCTCCTCCGCGGACAGCCCGACCGTCGCGATCACGGGCTTCTCGCCGACGGGGCCCGGCAGCAGGACGAGCGCCGCGTCGACCCCGCGAATGGCGCCGGCAGCCTCGAGCACCCGCGTCAGCACCTCGTCCAGGTCGATCGAGCCGCCGAGCTCGCCGAGGACCTGGCCGCGGCGCTCCTCGTCCGTGGTCCGGTCCGCGGCCGCCTGGAGCTCGCGCATCATCCCGTCCATGCGGGTCGTGAGCTCCTGCGCGACCTGCGCGAAGCGCCGATCCGCCGCCCGCCGCTCCCGGAGCAGCACGACGACGACCCCGATCGCGAGCAGGATCACGACGCCGGCGAAGATGGCCCAGCCAAGGGCGGTGCTCACAGGGCCACGCCCGAACTCGTCCTAAACATTTGTCCCATCCCTCACTCAGGCCGCCGCAGTTGCCTGATCCCGGCCCTGGCTCACTGTAATTCCGTTTCGACGATCACGCTATGGGTCCAAACCCAGAAACTCCCCGTCCGTTCAGGCGTTTTTCGTCCATTTCATGCGTTTGACGGTCTATCCCTGCTTCGCTACCATGCCCCAGCTTGGTTGGCAGGGCGGACTGCCCCGCCAACCTTTGTCCTGTCAGGAAGTCCTCGAAGGGAATCAATGCCCACGGTCAATCAGCTTGTGCGCAAGGGTCGGGTCAAGCCCAAGTCCAAGACGAAGACCCCTGCCCTCCGTGGCGCGCCGCAGAAGCGGGGCGTGTGCACGCGCGTGTACACGACCACGCCCAAGAAGCCGAACTCGGCTCTGCGCAAGGTCGCCCGCGTCCGGCTGACGAACGGGATGGAGGTCACGACGTACATCCCGGGTGAGGGGCACAACCTTCAGGAGCACTCCGTCGTGCTGATCCGCGGGGGCCGCGTGAAGGACCTGCCGGGCATCCGGTACAAGGTCATCCGCGCCGCGCTGGACACCGCCGGCGTCTCGGACCGCAAGCAAGCTCGCTCCAAGTACGGCGCCAAGAAGGGCTCGTAGTGCCTCGCCGTGCAGAGATCCAGGTCCGCGAGCTCTCGCCGGACCCCCTGTACAGCTCGCGCCTCGTCAGCCAGCTGATCAACAAGGTCATGCTGGACGGCAAGAAGAGCACCGCCGAGAAGATCGTCTACGACGCGCTGGCGATCGCCTCGGAGCGGTCCGGCAAGCAGCCGGTCGAGGTGCTCGAGGCCGCCGTCAAGTCGGTGACCCCGGTCCTCGAGACCCGCTCGCGCCGCGTCGGCGGCGCCAACTACCAGGTGCCCGTCGAGGTGCCCGCGCGCCGCGCCCGCACGCTGGCGATCCGCTGGATCGTGACGTTCTCGCGCGACCGCAGGGAGAAGGGCATGGCCGCGAAGCTCGCCGGCGAGCTCATGGACGCGATCGAGCAGCAGGGCGGCGCCTTCAAGCGCAAGGACGACCTCTACCGGATGGCGCAGGCCAACAAGGCCTTCGCGCACTACAGGTGGTAGCCGTGGCGACCCAGACGAAGGCACCTGCCACGCTCGAGAAGGTCCGGAACATCGGGATCATGGCCCACATCGACGCGGGCAAGACCACGACGACCGAGCGGATCCTCTACTACACGGGCCGCACCCACAAGATGGGCGAGGTCCACGAGGGCGCCGCGACGATGGACTGGATGGCGCAGGAGCAGGAGCGCGGCATCACGATCACGTCGGCCGCCACGACGGCGTTTTGGCGCGATTTCCGCATCAACATCATCGATACGCCCGGGCACGTGGACTTTACGGTCGAGGTGGAGCGCAGCCTGCGCGTCCTCGATGGCGCGATCGCTGTCTTCGACGGTGTCGCCGGCGTCGAGCCGCAGTCCGAGACGGTCTGGCGCCAGGCGGACCGCTACCACGTCCCGCGAATCGCCTTCATCAACAAGATGGACCGTGTCGGCGCGGACTTCTTCGCAGCCGTGCAGTCGATGGTCGACCGCCTCGGCGCGCGCCCGGTGCCGGTGCAGCTCCCGATCGGCCAGGAGGACCACTTCCGCGGCGTCGTCGACCTGATCGAGATGCGCTCGATCACGTACGCCGACGACCTCGGCCAGAACATGGAGATCGGCGAGATCCCCGCCGAGCTGCTCGAGCAGGCGAACGAGTACCACCACCAGCTCATCGACTCGGTCGCCGACCACGACGAGGAGCTCACGGAGACCTACCTCGAGGACGAGTCGGCCGTCACGCCGGAGATGCTGCGGCGCGCCCTGAGAGCGGCGACGCTCGACATCAGCGTGACGCCGGTCCTGCTCGGCTCCGCGTTCAAGAACAAGGGCGTCCAGCCGCTCCTCGACGCCGTCATCGAGTTTCTCCCGAGCCCGCTCGACGTCCCGCCGGTCCACGGCGTCGACCCGCGCACCGAGCACGAGCTCTCCCGCCGCCCGGCGATGGACGAGCCGTTCTCCGCGCTGGCCTTCAAGGTCATGTCGGATCCGTACGTCGGGAAGCTGACCTACATCCGGGTCTACTCCGGGCAGGTCAACTCGGGTGACCGGGTCGTCAACACGACGAACAACAAGACGGAGCGGATCGGCCGCATCCTCCAGATGCACGCCAACCACCGCGAGGAGCGCCAGGAGATCGGCGCGGGCGAGATCGCCGCGATCGTCGGCCTGAAGCAGACGACGACGGGCGAGACGCTCGCCACCGACACGGCGCCGATCGTCCTCGAGTCGATGACCTTCCCGGACCCGGTGATCGCCGTCGCCGTCGAGCCGAAGACGAAGGGCGACCAGGACAAGCTCGCAACCGCGCTCCAGCGGCTCGCCGAGGAGGATCCGACCTTCCGCGTCCAGTCGGACGAGGAGACGGGGCAGACGCTCATCTCGGGGATGGGCGAGCTGCACCTCGAGATCATCGTCGACCGGCTGACGCGCGAGTTCAACGTCGACGCGAACGTGGGGCGGCCGCAGGTCGCCTACCGCGAGACCGTCTCGAACCCCGTCCAGAAGATCGAGGGCCGGTTCGTCCGCCAGACCGGCGGCCGCGGCCAGTTCGGCCACGCCGTCATCAACCTGGAGCCGTCCCAGCCGGGCGAGGGCTACGAGTTCCTCGACAAGATCGTCGGCGGCCGGATCCCGCGCGAGTACATCCCTGCGGTCGATCTCGGCATTCAGGAGGCGATGGAGTCCGGAATCCTGGCCGGCTACCCGGTCGTGGACGTCCGGGTCGAGCTCGTCGACGGGTCGTACCACGACGTCGACTCGAGCGAGATGGCCTTCAAGGTCGCGGGCTCGATGGCCTTCAAGGAGGCGATGAAGCGGGCGAAGCCGAAGCTGCTCGAGCCGGTGATGGCCGTCGAGGTCGTCACCCCGGAGGAGTACCTCGGCGACGTCATGGGCGACCTCAACTCGAGGCGCGGCCGGATCGAGAATCTCGAGCCCAGGGGCAACGCGCAGGTCATCAAGGCGCGCGTCCCGCTGGCAGCCATGTTCGGATACGCAACCGACCTGCGCTCGACGACGCAGGGCCGGGCGACTTTCACCATGCAATTCGAGCGATACGAGGAAGTCCCTCAGTCGATCGCGAGCGAGCTCGTCGACTCGCAGACCGCCTAAGGAAGGAAAGGAAGGAATGGCCAAGCAGAAGTTCGAGCGCACCAAGCCGCACGTCAACGTCGGCACGATCGGTCACATCGACCACGGCAAGACGACCCTCACCGCCGCGATCACGAAGGTCCTCGCGGACCAGGGTGGCGCGGAGGCTCGGTCGTTCGAGTCGATCGACAACGCTCCCGAGGAGCGGCAGCGCGGCATCACGATCAACACGTCGCACGTCGAGTACGAGACGGAGAACCGTCACTACGCGCACGTCGACTGCCCGGGTCACGCCGACTACATCAAGAACATGATCACGGGCGCCGCTCAGATGGACGGCGCGATCCTGGTCGTGTCGGCCGCGGACGGCCCCATGCCGCAGACCCGCGAGCACATCCTCCTGGCGCGCCAGGTCGAGGTGCCGTCGATCGTGGTCTTCCTGAACAAGGCCGACATGGTCGACGACCCCGAGCTGCTCGAGCTCGTCGAGATGGAGGTGCGCGAGCTCCTCTCCGCCTACGAGTTCCCGGGTGACGAGATCCCGGTCATCGCCGGCTCGGCGCTGAAGGCGCTCGAGGGCGACGAGGAGTGGACGCCGAAGATCCTCGAGCTCATGCAGGCCGTCGACTCCTACATCCCGGAGCCGACGCGCGACACCGACAAGCCGTTCCTGATGCCGATCGAGGACGTGTTCACGATCACGGGTCGCGGCACCGTCGTCACCGGCCGGATCGAGCAGGGCCAGATCAACTCCGGTGAAGAGGTCGAGATCATCGGGATCCAGGAGGAGACCCAGAAGACGGTCGTCACCGGTCTCGAGATGTTCAACAAGACCCTCGACTTCGCCCAGGCGGGCGACAACGCCGGCGTCCTCCTGCGCGGTACCAAGCGCGAGGAGGTCGAGCGCGGCCAGGTCGTCGCGAAGCCCGGGTCGATCACCCCGCACACGCACTTCAAGGCCGAGGTCTACGTCCTGTCGAAGGACGAGGGCGGCCGCCACACGCCGTTCTTCAACGGCTACCGGCCGCAGTTCTACTTCCGGACGACCGACGTGACCGGCTCCATCGCCCTCCCCGAGGGCCAGGAGATGGTCATGCCGGGCGACAACACGAACATGGAGATCCAGCTGATCCAGCCGATCGCGATGGATCAGGGCCTCCGGTTCGCCATCCGTGAGGGCGGCCGCACCGTGGGTGCCGGCGTCGTCACCGAGATCGTCACCTAAGGCCTACGGCCCCTAGTTAGATCCAGTTAAGCCGAGAAACGAAGGAGATAAGCGCCGGTGCCGCAGTCGAAGATCCGAATCCGCCTGAAGGGCTACGACCATCAGGCACTCGACCGCTCGGCGGCATCGATCGTCGAGACGGCGACGCGCACCGGCGCGACCATCACCGGGCCCGTGCCGCTGCCGACGGAGAAGAACGTCTACACCGTGATCCGGTCCCCGTTCAAGGACAAGGACTCACGGGAGCACTTCGAGATCCGGACGCACAAGCGGCTGATCGACATCCACAGCCCGACCCCGAAGACGGTCGACTCGCTCATGCGGCTCGACCTGCCCGCAGGCGTCGACATCGAGATCAAGCTCTGACGCCATGAAGGGGATCGTGGGGAGAAAGCTCGGCATGACACAGGTCTTCGACGAGGAGACCGGCGCCGTCACGCCCGTGACCGTCATCCAGGCCGGGCCCTGTCCGGTCGTCTCCGTGCGGACCCAGGACGCGGACGGCTACGACGCCGTGCAGCTCGCGTTCGACGAGGTCGAGGAGCGGAAGCTCTCGAAGCCGAAGCTCGGCACGCTGAAGAAGGCCGGCGTCGGGCCGCACAGACGCCTGGTCGAGCTCCGCGGGCCCCACGTCTACACCGAGGGCGAGACCGTCACGGTCGAGACCTTCGAGCCGGGCGACCGCGTGAAGGTGTCCGGCGTCTCGGTCGGCAAGGGCTTCGCCGGGACGATCAAGCGGCACAACTTCAGCCGCGGCCCCGTCTCGCACGGCTCGCACAACGTCCGCGCGCCCGGTTCCGTCGGCGCGTCGGCGACGCCGTCCCGCGTCTTCAAGGGCCAGAAGATGGCCGGCCGCCTCGGCGGCAAGCGCGCGACGCAGATCGGCCTGCGCGTCCACTCGGTCGATCCCGAGGAGAACCTGATCCTCGTCAAGGGCGCCGTTCCCGGCCCGAAGAACTCGATCGTCGAGATCCGCGAGGAGGTGCGGGGTGGCTAGCCCGAAGGCACCTCTCCTCGACGCCACCGGCAAGAAGTCCAAGGACGTGACGCTCGAGGCCGGCATCTTCGGCGCCGAGGTCAAGCCGCACCTCGTCCACGAGACCGTTCGTGCCGAGCTTGCCGGCGACCGCGCCGGGACCCGGGCCGTGAAGAGCCGCGGGCTCGTGGCCGGCGGCCGCGGCAAGCCGTGGCGCCAGAAGGGCACCGGGCGCGCCCGCGCCGGCACGACTCGCGCCCCGCACTGGACGGGCGGCGGCGCCGCCTTCCAGCCGCGCACGAGCTTCGGCCTCAAGGTCAACAAGAAGGCCCGCAAGGCCGCCTTCCGTGCCGCCCTCTCGGCGCACGCCAAGGAGGGCACGCTCGCGTTCGTGGACGGCTCCGTGTTCGAGCAGCCGTCGACGAAGCAGGCCGCCGGCCTCCTCGACGCGTGGGGCCAGCAGGCACCCGTGCTCGTCGTCGCGACCGACGACGAGGAGACGCTGATCAAGTCGTTCCGCAACATCGAGCGGGCGCTCGTGATCACGCCGGCCGACATCGAGGTCGCCGCGATCGTCTGGGCGCGCTCGCTGCTCGTCAGCGAGGCTGCGCGCGAGGCGCTCGAGAGGAGGGGGGCCGCATGAGCCTCCATCCGAACGAAGTCCTGCTCGCGCCCGTGGTCTCGGAGAAGAGCTACAGCCTGATCGAGGACCGGAAGTACTCGTTCCGCGTCCACCCGGAGGCGCACAAGACGCAGATCCGCCAGGCAGTCGAGGAGCTCTTCGAGGTCAAGGTGCAGAGCGTCAACGTCGTCCAGGTCCGGTCGAAGCCGAAGCGCCGCGGGATGGTCCGCGGGCGCAAGCCCGGCTGGAAGAAGGCGATCGTCCAGCTGCGCGAGGGCGAGTCGATCGAGATCTTCGAAGGAGCCCAGGTCTAGCCATGGCGAGGAAGTTCAAGCCCACAAGCCCCGGCCGCCGCTTCATGACCGTCTCCGAGTTCTCGGAGGTCACGAAGTCGGAGCCGGAGAAGAGCCTGCTCGAGCCGGTGAAGAAGACCGGCGGCCGCAACAACAAGGGCCGCATCACGACGCGGCACCGCGGAGGCGGGCACAAGCGCCGCTACCGCGTCATCGACTTCAAGCGGACGAAGGACGGCGTGCCGGCGAAGGTTGCTGCGATCGAGTACGACCCGAACCGGTCGGCCAACATCGCGCTCCTCCACTACGCGGACGGCGCCAAGGCGTACATCCTCGCCCCGGCCCGGCTGCGGGTCGGCTCGACGGTCGAGTCCGGCCCCGAGGCCGACATCAAGCCCGGCAACGCGCTCCCGCTCACGAACATCCCGACCGGCACGCTGGTCCACAACGTCGAGCTCAAGCCGGGCCAGGGCGGCAAGCTCGCGCGCGGGGCCGGCACCGGGATCCAGCTCGTCGGCAAGGACGAGGGCTACGGGATCCTGCGGCTACCATCCGGGGAGCTTCGGCGAGTGCCGCTCGCGGCCCGCGCGACGGTGGGGCAGGTCGGCAACGTCGACCACGAGAACATCACCGGGGGCAAGGCAGGCAGGACCCGGTGGCGTGGCAAGCGCCCGACGGTGCGCGGATCGGCCATGAACCCGGTCGACCACCCGCACGGGGGCGGCGAGGGCAAGTCGAAGGGCGGCCGTCACCCGGTGACGCCCTGGGGCGTGCCCACGCTGGGCAAGCGCACCCGCTCGAAGCACAAGGAATCTGACGCACTGATCATCCGGCAGCGCCGGAGAGGCAAGGAGAAGCGCTAAGTGTCGAGATCGTCCCGCAAGGGCCCGTACGTCGAGGAGCGGCTGATGAGCCGCATCGAGGCGATGAACAACTCCGGCTCCAAGAACATGATCCGGACCTGGTCGCGCGCCTCGACGATCTTCCCCGAGATGGTCGGGCACACGATCGCGGTCCACGACGGCCGCAAGCACGTCCCGGTCTTCATCTCGGAGCAGATGGTCGGCCACAAGCTCGGCGAGTTCGCGCCGACGCGCACCTTCCGGGGCCATTCCGGCGACAGGAAGACGGACGTCAAGAGGTAGGCATGGCACGGGCAAGGACACAGGCCGTCGAGGAGCGCCCCGAGGTGCGGGCGTCCGCGCAGTACCTGCGGATCGCGCCGCGCAAGGCGCGCCTCGTCGTGGAGCACATCCGGGGCCGGTCGGTTCCGGAGGCTCGGACCGTGCTCGCGTTCACGCCGCGCGCCGCGGCCCGTGAGGTCGAGAAGATCCTCGCGTCTGCGGTCGCGAACGCGGAGGCGAACCACGGGCTGCTCGGCGACGACCTGATCGTCTCGGCCGCGTACGTGGACGAGGGCCCCGTCATCAAGCGCTGGCGCGCCCGCGCCCGCGGCCGGGTGGCCCGCATCAAGAAGCGCACCTGCCACGTGACGATCAAGCTCACGACTGCCGAGACGAACGGCGCGCCGCGCCGCGCGCGCCGCACCGAGGCCGCCGCCGCTCCGGCACCCGCCGACGCGACCGAGGCGCCCGCCGCCGAGGAGACGCCGGCGGAGGAGAAGCCGAAGCGGACCCGCAGGCCCGCGACCCGCAAGCCCGCCGCCAAGAAGCCCGCAGCCAAGGCGGAGGAGAAGCCCAAGCCCAAGCCGAGGCGCGCACCGCGCAAGAAGACGGAAGAGAGCGAGGAGTCCTAATGGGTCAGAAGATTCATCCGGGCGGGATGCGCGTCGGCGTCATCCACGACTGGAAGTCCAACTGGTACACGGGCGACAAGGAGTTCGCGGACGCGCTCCAGGAGGACATCAAGATCCGCGAGCACATCCTCGGCAAGCTCTCGCATGCCGGCCTGTCCGACATCCTGATCCGCAAGGACAAGCAGCGGATCACGGTCGACATCTACACGGCGCGGCCGGGGATCGTGATCGGCAAGTCGGGCGCCGAGGTGGACGCGCTGCGCCGCGACCTGCACGCGCTGACGCAGAAGAACGTCCACATCAACATCAACGAGATCAAGCGGCCCGAGCTCGACGCCAAGCTCGTCGCGCAGTCGATCGCCGAGCAGCTGGAGAACCGCGTGAGCTTCCGCCGCGCGATGAAGCGCTCGCTCGCCTCCGCGATCCGCTCGGGCGCACAGGGCGTGAAGGTCCAGTGCGGCGGCCGCCTCGGCGGCAGTGAGATGAGCCGGTCCGAGAGCTACTCGGAGGGGCGGGTCCCGCTGCACACGATCCGGGCGGACATCGACTACGGCTTCGCCGAGGCGAAGACGACGACGGGCCGGATCGGCGTGAAGGTCTGGATCAACAAGGGCGAGATCATGCCCGAGGGCTACGAGACGGTCGACGGCCGGCGCGACGCGCGGCTGGGCGAGCAGGACACCGCCCGGCGCCGCGGCGGCAAGACCGAGGGGCTCTCGGCCTCCCGCGAGGGCGGCCGGAGGGGCAGCAGCGACCGCGAGGGCCTCGGCCCGGTGCGGGACCGCAAGCCCCGCCGCGGCCGCCGCGGCGGCGCAGCAGCCGGCGGAGGACGCGGACCGCGCCAGAGCGCCGAGCGCCCGCGCACGGACGACGAGGGCAAGACCGCCGAGGGCCGCGACCTGCCCGAGGTGACGCCGGAGACCCCGACGACGCCCGACGCGGTCGCCGAGGCGCCCGAGTCGACGACGCCCAAGGCACAGCACGAGGACCCGACCAAGCTCGACCAGTCCGGCGACGAGTCGGCGGAGAAGACTGACTGATGCTGCTCCCGAAGAAGACGAAGTACCGCAAGTACCAGCGCGGCCGCCGGCGTGGCCAGGCCAAGGGCCAGACCACGGTCCAGTACGGGGACTTCGGGATCAAGGCGCTCGAGGACGGCTGGGTGACCAACCGCCAGATCGAGGCTGCCCGAATCGCGATGACCAGGAAGATCAAGCGCGGCGGCAAGGTCTGGATCAACGTCTTCCCGGACAAGCCGGTCACGCAGAAGCCCGCCGAGACCCGAATGGGCTCCGGCAAGGGCTCACCCGAGCACTGGGTCGCCGTGGTCAAGCCCGGCCGCGTGATGTTCGAGCTAGCCGGAGTGCCCGAGCCGCTCGCCAAGGAGGCGCTCCGCCTCGCCGGCACCAAGCTTCCCGTCAGGACGAAATTCGTGAAGAGAGAGGCGAACCTCTTTGAAGGCTAAGCAGCTTCGAGACATGACCGACGACGAGCTCGAGCGGGCGCTCAGCGAGCGCCGCCAGGAGCTCTTCAACCTGCGCTTCCAGTCGGCGACCGGAGCGCTCGAGAACCCTGCGCGCCTGAAGCTGGCGAAGCGGGAGATCGCGCGCATCCTCACCGTCCGGGTCGAGCGCGAGGCCGCAGCGGGAGGTGAGGGCTAGTGGCGGACGAGGAGCAGAACGAGGAGACGCCGGAGGAGACCCCGCCGGTGGAAGCCGAGGCGTCCGAGACGCCCGCCGAGCCCGATCCCGAGGCTCCGCCCGAGGAGCCCGGCCCGCCCGTGCCCGAGCCCACGGCCCCCGAGCCGACCCCGGAGCCCGCGCCCGAGCCGGTCGAGGTTGCCGAGGGCGAGCCCGAGGCGCAGGCGGAGGCTCCCGCCGAGGGCGACGAGCCCGCCGAGGCCGGCGACGCGGGCGCCGAGGAGGAGGCCGCCGCTCCGGCAGCGAGCACGAAGAAGCCGAAGCGCAAGCGCGTCCCGCGCGGCGAGCGCCGCCGGCGCCCGAAAACGCGCGAGCAGGCGGCAGAGCGGAAGCCGATCACGCGGCTGCCGAAGCCCGAGCACGAGCGCGGCCGGCGCCAGGAGCGCCGCGGCGTGGTCGTCTCGGCTGCGATGGACAAGACGATCGTGGTCCGGGTCGACGTCGTGAAGGCGCACCCGAAGTACAAGAAGGTCGTCCGCCGCTCGCAGCGCTTCCACGCGCACGACGAGCAGAACCAGGCGAAGGCCGGCGACGTCGTCCGCATCGTGGAGACACGCCCGCTGTCCAAGACCAAGAACTGGCGGCTCGCAGAGGTCGTCGAGGCGGCCAAGTGATCCAGCAGGAGTCCAGACTCAAGGTGGCCGACAACACGGGCGCCCGTGAGCTGCTCTGCATCCGCGTGCTCGGCGGCTCGCACCGCCGCTATGCGCGGGTCGGCGACGTGATCGTCGGGACGGTGAAGACCGCCACGCCGCAGGGCGCGGTCCGCAAGGGCGAGGTCGTCCGGGCTGTCGTCGTGCGGACGAAGAAGCCCTACGGTCGCGACGACGGCACCTCGATCGCCTTCGACGAGAACGCCGCCGTGATCATCGACGCCGCGAGCAACCCCCGCGGCACCCGCATCTTCGGCCCGGTCGCCCGCGAGCTGCGCGAGAAGAACTTCATGAAGATCGTCTCGCTCGCGCCGGAGGTCCTCTGATGGCCCAGACGATGAAGATCAAGAAAGGCGATCTCGTCCAGGTGCTGAGCGGCAAGGACCGCGGCAAGCAGGGCCGCGTGCTCGAGGCGCGCCCGAAGGAGGGCCGCGTCATCGTCGAGAACCTGAACATGATCAAGCGGCACACGAAGCCGCGCCCGATGAGCAATCCGAGCCGGATGGGCGCCCCGCAG
>DATBMH010000046.1:0-64323 GCA_036554945.1 Gaiellaceae bacterium
CTCGCTCGACGACCTCGGCTCGAGCGGCGCCGTCCTCCACATGGTCAACCACGGCCTCGTCTCGGCCGCGCTGTTCCTGCTCGCGGGCGCCGTCGAGCGCCGCACGTCCACGGGTGAGTTCGCGCGGCTCGGCGGGATGGCTCGCGGGCGGCCGGCGCTGGCGACCGTGCTCATGGCGACCGGGATCATCGCGCTGGCCGTGCCGGGCTCCAGTGCGTTCGCGGGCGAGTTCCTGATCCTCGCCGGGATCTTCGGCGACGGCTGGGGCTGGGCCGTTGCCGGCGCCTTCGCGATCGTGCTGGCGGCGATGTACATGCTGCGGCTGATCTCCGGGGTCCTGCACAGGGACGTCGGGCCCGCCGTGCCGGAGGAGGCGCTCGACCTTCGGCCGGCCGAGCTGGCGGTGATCGTCCCGCTCGTCGCCTGCCTCCTGGCGCTGTCGGCCTGGCCCGCGGCGATCACGGAGCACCTCTCGTTCTGATGGACACGCCCTCCGTCGACTGGTTCGCGCTCTCGCCCTCGCTGGCGCTGCTGGGGGCGGGCGGCGTGGCGCTGCTCGGGGCCGTCCTCGTTCCCCGCGCCGGGGTCCGTGTCTTCTCGGCCGTCGTCTGCGCGCTCGGCTACGTCGGCGCTGGCGCCGCGGCCGGGCTCCTCTACTGGAAGACCCCGGCGGCCACGCTCGAGGTCGCGGACGCGATCACCCGCGACCGGTTCGGCGCGCTCGCGCAGATCGTGATCGCCGGCGCCGGGCTGCTCGCGGTCGGCGTCTCGTACGGCCACCGGACCCGGCGCGAGCACGTCGGCGAGTACTTCGCGCTGCTGGCCGCCTCCGGCGCAGGCATGGTCTTCTTCGTCCAGGCCGCGAACCTGATGACGCTCTTCCTCGGGCTGGAGTGGTTCTCGATCTGCCTCTACATCCTCTGCGCGATCGAGATCGACCGCGTGAGCTCGCTCGAGGCGGGCCTGAAGTACCTGATCGTCGGGAGCTTCGGGTCGGCCGTCCTGCTCTTCGGATCGGCGCTCATCTACGGCGCGACCGGCGAGCTCGGGTTCGGCGCGATCGCCGGGGCGATCGACGAGCAGGGCCTCGTCGACGACGGCCTGGTGCTCGCCGGGCTCGCGATGCTGCTCGCCGGGATCGGGTTCAAGGCCTCGGCGGCGCCGTTCCACATGTGGACGCCAGACGTCTACGAGGGCGCGCCGACGCCGGTGACCGCGTTCATGTCGGCAGCCACCAAGGCGGCGGCGCTCGTCCTCGCGCTGCGGCTGCTCGTGACCGCCTTCCCGGCCGAGGAGGAGCTCTGGACGATCGCCGTCGCCGTCATCGCCTGCATCTCGCTCGCGTGGGGCAACATCGCCGCCCTCGTCCAGCGGAACCTGAAGCGGATGCTGGCGTACTCGTCGGTCTCGCACGCCGGCTTCATGCTGATCGCGGTCGCCGCCAACAACGAGCTCGGCGCCAAGGCGCTCCTCTACTACCTGATCCCGTACGCGGCGGCCTCGCTCGGTGCCTTCGGCGTCATCGCCGCGCGGGAGCGGGAGCTGGGCGAGCGGGTGACGATCGACAACATCGGGGGGATGGGCTGGGAGCGGCCGGTTCTCGGCGTCTCGATGTGGGTCTTCATGCTCGCCTTCGCCGGGTTGCCGCTCACCGGCGGCTTCGTCGGGAAGTTCTACGTCTTCGCGGCCGCCTACGAGGACGGCCTCTGGTGGCTGGTCGTCGCCGGGGTGATCGCCACGGCGATCTCGCTCTACTACTACCTGGCCGTGATCCGCTCGATGTACATGCGGATGCCCGCCGAGCTCCGGCTCGCGCCGGCCGGCGGCTCGCCGCCGCGCGAGGCGCTCCTCTCGGCGTCCGTCGTCGCCTGCATGGCCGTCAGCGTCGTCTCGTTCTTCGCGGTCGAGCCGCTGATCGACCTGGCCGAGAAGGCCGCGGCGCAGCTGCCGTTCTAGCCAAGTAACACTGTGTTACAAGCTCTGATCGCCGCGCTCCGAGCGGCCTCCCGAGCCAAGTAACACTGTGTTACGAGGGAACCTGGCGCCGGACCTCGGCGGTCAGGGCTGCCAGGCCCTGGATCCCGACGAGCACGAGGCACGCCCCCACGCCGACGCTGCCGAGCGTCGGCAGCGCGACGGCGGCGATCACGACCACGAGCGCGAGCCCCCAGAGCGCCGTGCGCCCGGGGCTGCCGCCTTCGCCGGCGACGAGCTCGCCGTAGGAGCCGAGCGCGGCGACGACGATCACCGGGATCGCCGCGAGGAGCAGGTAGAAGGCGACCGTGGGCCGCTCCGCGACGTGGGCGAGCGACGCCGAGACGACGAGGGCCAGCGGCCAGAGCTGACGGCTCACGGGTCCCGGTTCGACGCAGGAGTAGTGTCTCCTCGCAGGTGTTCCTCTGGCCGCTCCTCGTTGCCCTGCCGGTCGGCGGGCTGGCGCTGCTGCTCCTCCAGCCCGACTTCGACGTGGACTGGGAGCACCACCCCGCCCACTTCTGGCTGGTCCTCTCCGTCTCGCTCGTCAGCGTCGCGCTCGGCGCGCTCACCAGCGAGGCAGCGAGCCGCCGCTCGGACCCGCGGCTCTTCCTCGTCTCGCTCGCGTTCCTCTCGAGCGCCGGCTTCCTCGGGCTCCACGCGCTCGCCACGCCCGGTGTGCTGCTGGAGGGGAAGAACGCCGGCTTCGAGATCGCGACGCCGGTCGGACTGCTGATCGCGTCGATCTTCGCGGCGTGGTCGTCGCGCGACCGGCCGACGTACCCCGGCATGCGGTTGATGCGCTGGGCGCTCGCGGTGCTGCTCCTCGCCTGGGCGGCCGCGTCGCTCGCCGAGGTCCCGCCGCTCGACCGCGCGCTGACCGAGGACGAGACCGACCGGTGGCTTCTCGGCCTCGCGGTGCCGGCAGTCGTCCTCTACGGGATCGCGGCCTGGCGCTACTGGCAGCTGTACCGGGAGCGGCCGTCGCAGGTGCTCGCCGGGGTGACCGCCGCGTGGATCCTGCTCGGCGAGGCCGCGATCGCCGTCGCCTTCTCTCGGAACTGGCACGCCTCCTGGTGGGAGTGGCACCTGCTCATGGCCGCGGCCTTCGGGATCGTGGCGTTCACGGCGCTCCGGGAGCGGAGGAGGGGCGAGGCCTTCGCGTCGCTGTACCTGGACGACACGTTGGGCCGCATCGACCGCCGGTACGCGTCCGCCGTCAAGGCCGCGGCGGCCGAGGGGCTGGACGAGGAGGAGCTGCGCCGGCGCTTCGGGCTCGGCGCCGAGGAAGCTGCCGTGGTCCGGCGGGCCGCGGGCGAGGTCGAGGCCGTGGAAGGCCTGCTCCAGCCGTACCTCTCGCCGCAGCTCGCGGCGCGCCTGCGCGAGGAGCCCGAGGTAGCGGCGCTCGGAGGCGAGGAGCGCGAGGTCAGCATCGTCTTCGCCGACCTCCAGGGCTTCACGTCCTTCTCCGAGCGGCACTCGCCTGCCGAGGTCCTGGCGATGCTGAACGCGTACTGGGCGCAGGCCGTCCCGGTCGTCCTGGGGCGGCACGGCGGGATGATCGAGCGCTTCGCGGGTGACGCGATCATGGTCGTCTTCAACGCGGCCGCGGACCAGCCCGACCACGCACTGCTGGCCGCACGGGCGGCGCTGGACCTCCAGCGGGCCGCCGAGAGCGTCGCGGGCGGCCACGACGGCTGGCCGAGGTTCCGCGTCGGCGTCAACACCGGCCCGGCCATCGTCGGCAACGTCGGGACCGAAGAGCAGCGAAGCTTCACCGCGATCGGCGACACGACGAACCTCGCGTCCCGCCTCCAGACGGCGGCGGAGCCGGGCCAGGTCGTGATCGGCGAGGCCACGTACGCGTCGATCGGCGAGCAGGCGGACGCCGAGCGGCTCGGCGAGCTCGACCTGAAGGGGAAGTCCGAGCCGGTCGTGGCCTATCTGCTGACCGCGCTGCGTTAGATTTCCGGCCGGATGGCGGACGTGCAGTTCACCTGGCTCGGCCACGGCAGCTACCGCATCGACTCGCCCAACGGGAAGCGGATCTACGTCGACCCGTGGCTCGACAACCCGAAGTGCCCGGAGAGCGAGAAGGAGCCCGAGCGCGTCGACGTGATGGCGATCACCCACGGACACGGCGACCACATCGGCTCCGCCGTCGAGCTGGGCACGAAGCACTCCCCGGCCGTCGTGGCGATCTTCGAGCTGGCGAACTGGCTCGAGGGCCAGGGCGTGGAAGGCGCGAGCGACCTCGGCATGAACAAGGGCGGCACGATCGAGGTGGACGGCATCAAGTTCTCGATGACCGACGCGCTCCACTCGGGCGGCTTCATCCAGGACGCCGACCGCATCGTCTACCTCGGTGACCCCGCGGGCTTCGTGATCGAGTTCGAGAACGGGCGCGTCGTCTATGCCGCCGGCGACACCGCGATGTTCGGTGACATGCAGCTGATCGGCGAGTACCTCGAGCCCGACGTGGCGATCCTGCCGATCGGCGACCACTTCACCATGGGGCCGCGGCAGGCGGGCGTCGCGCTGGGGCTGCTCGGCTGCAAGTCGTGCGTGCCGATCCACTGGGGCACGTTCCCGCTGCTGACCGGGACGCCGGACGAGCTGCGCAAGCACACGGACGTCGAGGTGCTCGCCCCCGAGCCGGGCGAGACCATCACCATTTGAGAGAGCGCTGGTTCGGGGCGACAGGACGGCGGGTGCCGCAGATCGCGGTGGAAGCCGAGGTCGACCTGGAAGGCGCGCTCGTGCTCGACTCGCTCGACCTCGACCGGATCGCGGCCGCCTTCGACACGGGACAGCCGGTCGTCGTACGGGCGACGACGCAGGACGAGGTCCTCGCGGCGCTGCGCCGACCGGAGGTGTCGTCCGTGCTCGTGTCCGATCCCGCCCTCGCCGAGCTCGACCTGGTCGGGCTGACGTATGGCTGAGCCGCTCGTCGCCACCTACTCGATCGCCGCCTGCGACCTCGACACGGGCCGCTGGGGCGTGGCCACCCAGTCGAAGTTCCTCGGCGTCGGCTCGATCGTCCCCTGGGCGGAGCCGCAAGTCGGCGCCGTGGCGACCCAGGCCTTCGCGAACCCGCGCTACGGGCCGGAAGGCCTCGCGCTGCTCAGGGACGGCCTCTCCGCCGAAGAGGTGGTCGAGCGGCTGACCTCGGCCGACGAGGGCCGGGACCAGCGCCAGCTCGGCGTGGTCGACGCCAACGGCGGCAGCGCGTCGTTCACGGGCAGCGAGTGCCACGACTGGGCGGGCGGCCGCACCGGCACCGGCTACGCGGCGCAGGGGAACATCCTGGTCTCGGAGGCAACCGTGGATGCGATCGCCGACACGTTCGAGGCGACCGGCGGGAAGTCGCTGGAGGAGCGGCTCCTCGACTGCCTCGACGCCGCGCAGGCGGCGGGGGGCGACAGCCGGGGCCAACAATCGGCGGCCCTCCTCGTCGTTGAGAGGGATGGCGGCTACGCCGGCCTCTCCGACGTCGTCTTCGACCTCCGCGTGGACGACCACGAGCGCCCGCTCGAGGAGCTGCGGCGCATCTACCGCCTCCACGTCGCGATCTTCGGCACGACACCGAAGGAGGAGTGGCTTGCGATCGACGAGTCGCTGGCCGGCGAGCTCGGCGAGCGGCTGGCGCGGCTCGGCTACGCGGGCGAGCTCGCCGAGGCGTTCATGCGCTGGGCCGGCGCCGAGAACCTCGAGGAGCGCGTCGACGGCGCCGAGTCGATCGATCCGGTCGTGCTCGAGGAGCTGAGGCGGCAGTCGTGAGCGAGAAGTTCAAGGTCACGCGCCTCGACGAGATCGATCCCGAGGAAGGGGCCGACGAGAGCCGCTGGTTCCGCCTGCGTCGCGACCTCGACGTCGGCGCGTTCGGCGTCAACGCCTACGGCGCGGACGCCGGCAACCGGGTGATCGAGGAGCACGACGAGCTCGGCACGGCCGCGGGCAGGCACGAGGAGCTGTACGTGGTGCTCCGCGGCAGCGCGACGTTCCGGCTCGGGGAGGACGAGCACACGCTCTCGGCGGGCGAGCTGGTCTTCATCTCCGACCCGGCCGTGCGCCGGGGGGCGATCGCCGGCGAGGACGGGACGATCGTCCTCGTCGTGGGCGGGACGCCGGGCGAGGCGTACAGCGTCTCCCCGTGGGAGGCCGCCGGCGACGCGTATCCCCTCTGGCGGGCCGGCGAGATCACACAGGCCGTCGAGATCCTGCGCTCGGTCGCCGACGAGCACCCGAACGCCGGGATCGTGCTCTACAACCTCGCCTGCGCCGAGACGCTCGTCGGCCAGCACGACGAGGCGCTCGGCCACCTCCGGCGCGCGATCGAGCTCGAGGACCGGTTTCGGGAGCTCGCGAGGACGGACGAGGACTTCGACGCCGTACGCGACCGCCCGGAGTTCGCCGAGCTCGTAGGGGAGGCGGCGTGAGCGACGGCTACCGCATCGCGAAACTGGACGAGATCGAGCTGCCGCCGATGGTCAACTCGCCGCGCTGGGCGACCATCCGCAGGCACTTCGACATCCAGAGCTACGGCGTCAACGCCTGGTCCGCCGACGCGGGCGAGGACGTCATCGGCGAGCACGACGAGGTCAGCGGCGGCGGCGCCCAGCACGAGGAGCTCTACGTCGTCCTCTCGGGCCACGCCACCTTCACGGTCGACGGCGAGACGGTGGACGGGCCGCCGGGGACGATCGTGTTCGTCCGCGACCCGGAGACGAAGCGGAAGGCGGTGGCGAAGGAGGCCGGGACGCGGATCCTGGCGGTCGGCGCCAAGCGCGGTGAGCCGTTCACGCCGTCCTCCTGGGAGCGCTCGGCGCCGGTGTTCCCGCTCTTCGCGAACAAGGAGTACGAGCAGGCCCGCGAGCTGCTGCAGGAGGCGCACGAGCAGTTCCCCGACGACCCGGCGGTGCTCTACAACCTCGCCTGCGCCGAGAGCATGAGCGGCCGGCCCGACGACGCGCTCGAGCATCTGCGCGCCGCGTGCACCCTCAGCGAGCGGTTCCGCGAGTACGCGCCGAAGGACAGCGACCTCGAGGCGATCAAGGACGACCCGCGCTTCGCCGAGATCGTCCGCTAGTCGTCCGAGTCGTCGCCGCCGCCCGAGCCCGACGAGCCCGAGCCCGAGCCGCTCGATCCGGAGCCGCTCGAGTCGTCGTCGCCGCCCCGACCTCGTCCGCGGCCCCGCCCGCGACCGCTGCCGTCGTCGTCGTCGGTCGCCGTGCGTGCAGTCGTGGTGCCCGTCGTGGTGGTGCCGGCGCGCCGCCGCCGCTGCGTCGTGGTCGCCGTCGTCGTGCGTTCGTTCGTGCTCGCCGCCGGCGCGAGATTCTCGCGAGCGTCGAGGCTCGCAACCGGCAGCGCGACGGTGTCGCGGGCGATGACGTGCGCCGCGAAGCCGAGGCCGGTCGCGAACACCAGACCGAGCAGGGCAACGGCGAGAATGCGCATGGCTCCAGGCTAGACGCGGCCGGGTAAAGCCTCGTCCAAGTGCCTGTTCGGGCTTTGCAAAGGCGCAGCCGGGAGCCGGATCTCGGCGCGCGCGCCGCCGGACGGGCGGTTCCCGATCCGCGCGCTTCCGCCCCAGCGACGGGCGAGCGTGGCGACGATCGCCAGCCCGAGGCCGGTGCCGGGAGCGCCGCCGCCGCTGCTCCCGCGGGCGAACCGCTCGAACACCCGGTCCTCCTCGCCGGGCGTGAGGCCCGGGCCCTCGTCGGAGACGGCCACGGTGACCTCGGCGCCGGCGCGGTCGCACTCGAGCGTGACCGTCCCGCCGTCGGGCGAGTACACGAGCGCGTTCTCGATCAGGTTGTCGAGCATGATCGCGAGATCCTCGTCGGAGACCGACGCGTGGGACGCGTCGCGGCAGTCGCGCTCGAGCCGGTGGCCGCCCTGCTCGGCGCGCTCCTCCCAGCGCTCCGCGGCCCGCTCCAGCGCGTCGGCGACGGAGACCGCCTGACCGGCCGGCGGCCGGTCGCCCTCCCGGGCCAGCGTCAGGAGCGCCGTGAGCAGCCGCGCGAGCCGCTCGACCTCCCGTTCGGCCGCCTCGAGCTCGCCCGAGAGCTCGGGGCCTGCCTTCAGCGAGGCCGCCTCGAGCCGGAGCCGCAGCCCGGTCAGCGGCGTGCGCAGCTGGTGCGACGCGTTCGCGACGAACTCGCGCTGAGCGACGAGCACCTGCTCGAGCCGCCCGGTCATGTCGTTGAAGGCGTGCGCGACCTCGCGGTTCTCGGTGGAGCCCTCCGGCTCCGCCCGCGCGCCCAGGTCGCCGGCCTCGACACGCCTCGCAGTGGCCGCGAGCCGCTGCAGCGGCCGTGCCAGGGTCCCCGCGAGGAACCACGCGAAGGCGAGGCCGAGCACGAGCGCGACGAGGCCGATCCCGATCAGGCCGAGCACGTCCCGCCGGACCCGACGGTCGATCGCGTCCACGCTCTGCGTCACGCGGACCGCGCCGCCGACATCGCCCTGCACGACCACCGGCACCGCCGTGTAGAGCAGGGTCTGGTCGAGCGTGTCGCTGAAGCGGCGGCCCTGGGAGATCCGTCCGTCGAGCGCCTCCCGCACCTCGGGCCGGTCGCCGTAGTTCCCGGTCTGCTCCGAGGAATCGGCGACCACGACGCCGTCCCGGTCGACGACGAGCACGCGTCCGCCAGAGTCCTCCGAGGCGCGATCGACGATCCGGCGGAGGTCGGCGACGTCGCGCGTCCCGAGCTCCGCGGCGGCGCTGGCGGCGACCAGCTGCGCGTCGGCTGCGGCCTGCGCCTTGACCTCGGTGTCCACCCGCCGCGCGACGTTCAGGATCAGCGGCACCTCGAGCGCCACGATCACGAGGACGAGGACGTACGCGAAGGCCGCGAGGAGGCGCGTGCGAAGGCTCATCGGAGCTCGTCAGCGCCCGCGAAGCGGAAGCCGACGCCTCGGACCGTGTGGATGTACGTCGGATCGGTCGAGTCGTCGCCGAGCTTCTTCCGCAGGCCGCTGACGTGGACGTCGAGCGTCTTCGTCGAGCCGAACCAGTTCGTGTCCCAGACCTCGTCGATCAGCCGCTCGCGCGTCACCACCGAGCCCGCGTTCTCCATCAGGAGCCGCAGGAGGTCGAACTCCTTGCGGCTGAGCTCGAGCTCCTCCCCACCGAAGCTGGTCGTCCGGCGGTCGGCGTCGAGCCTGACTTCGCCGATCTCGATCGCCCCTCCCGGTCGCTGCTCGCCCGCCTCGGCGACCCGGCGCAGGACCGCCCTGACGCGGGCCACGAGCTCCCTGGCGCTGAACGGCTTGACGACGTAGTCGTCCGCTCCCAGCTCCAGGCCGGCGACGCGGTCGGCCTCCTCGCCGCGGGCCGTCAGCATGATGATCGGCACCCGGGACGTCCGCCGTAGCTCGCGCGCGACGTCGAACCCCGAGCCGTCCGGCAGCATCACGTCGAGCAGGACCAGGTCCGGGCGCTCCTCGCCGGCAAGCTTCAGCGCGTCGGCCGCCGTCCCGGCCACGGACGCGTCGAAGCCCTCACGGTGGAGGGCCTCGACGAGTGGCGTGGTGATCGACTCCTCGTCCTCGACGAGGAGGATGGTGCGCTTCCCGAGCTGCATCTCCGGGCTTTGTACCCGCAAATGGCGGACTACCGCGCGACGAAGCTGCCGCGCATGCCCTCCTCGGCGTGGTCGCCGACCCCGCACCAGAAGGTGTAGCGGACGCCCTTCTTCAGGCGGACGGTCAGTGTGGCCGCGCGGCCCGGGATCAGCACCCGCGTCTTCCAGTGCTTGCCGCCGCCGCGGACCCAGAAGTCGTGCGCGTCGTCGCCGCGGTTTCGCACGACGAACTTCACCGCACCGCTCTTCGGCCTGGCCGAGAGCGAGATCCGGCCGTCGACCTCGTTCACCCGGACGTTCTGCGGGGCGCCTGCCCCGAGGGTCGGGATCGCGAGCGCCACCGTCGCGAGGACGGCGGCGGAGAGGATTCCAACGGTCTTCTTCATGCGGTTCGTGCTCCTTTCGTCAGTCGTCCGAGTCGTCAGAGCCCGGACCCGAGTTGTCGCTGTCGCTTCCACCGTGGTCGTCGCCACCGCGATCGTCGTGGCCGCGGCCGCGGTCCTGGTGGTCGTCGTCGTCGTCCGAGCCGCGGTTCGGGCCTGAGCGGTCGTCGTCGCCGGCTGTGCCGACGCCGGTGCACCGCGGGTCGTTCGCGTGCTCGGCCTCGTCGCACGGGCCGCTGATGTCGCCGCCGGTGGTCGTGCCGGTCGTTGTCCCGACGGTCGCCGTCTCGGCCGTGGTCGTCCCGGCGGTGGTCGTGTCGTCGACCGTGGTCTCGTTCGTCGTGGTGCTCAAGCCGTCGGACGAGTCGTCGGACAGCGCCCCGCCGGCCATCGCGCCTCCGGCGGCGAGCAGGACGAGGGCCGCCAGACCGATGATGAGCTTGTTCATTGCGCCTCCTTTCGGCATGACCCCAGGGTCGCGAACGACCCGCCAAGAGCCGTCCAACCCGCGTCAAGGAGTGGGAAAAGCTTCGGTTAAGCCTTGGAATCCCCGGGCAGTCGCACGCCGTCGGCCAGGCGGCGAAGCGCCGGGACCGGATCCGCCGAGGGACGTGCGACGAGCAGGACCGCGCCGTACCCGTCGCCGGCGAGCGCGTCCACGAGCAGCTGCAGGCCGAGCGCGAGCGCGAACGCCTTGTGCGCTTGCGCGCCGCCGAACGGCACGAGGTCGTCGACGTCGGCCAGCCCCGCGATCACGTCACCGTAGGTCACCTGCCCCATGGAGACGTCGGCGACGACCGGCGCGCCGTCCGAGCTCGGGATCGCGATCGACAGCGGGTTCGTCCCCGCAAGCGGCGGCCCGCCCTCGGGGTGCCTGAGCCGCGCCGGCGAGGTCGCGGTGAGCGCAGCGACGAGGCCGGCGTCGGCGAGGCGCCGCGTCCAGTACCCGAGCATCCCGGTCGGGAAGCACTGGGAGGCGACGGCGACCCGCGTCGTCGCCGGCGGTCCGGCGATCTGGGCGTCGCAGATCGCCGAGAGCGTCAGGTAGCCCAGGGCGCCGCGACCGTCCCACCGCTCGTAGCCCTCGTCCGCCACGAGCCGCTCGGGAACCGCGGTGGAATCGAGCTCCTGCGTGGCGAGCCACTCGACCCGGGAGAAGCCGTGGCCGCGCTTTCCGCGCCGCTCGGCGTCGATGAAGTGGTCGGCCAGCACCGAGGCCTGCGCGTCGTCGAACCCGAGGGCAACCAGCCGAGGGCGTACCTCTTTCTCCTGCATTTGGGCGAACTTTACGAACTCCTTCCGCCGCCAGGCGGATGGGAACCAAGGATCGCTCGGCCGGCGCTGCCGGGGAGCAGTCCGGCAGCGGCAAGCTCGTCGCGCTGTTCGAGGCGACGATCTCCGGCACGCAGCTCCGCGGCAGCATCGGCGGCGCAGAGCCGGCCACCCTGCCGGCCGTCATCCAGAGCGGCGGCTGCAAGAGCCGTCAGCACGACGACGACCGCCGTCACGGCAAGAAGCGGAAGGGCTAGCTAACTCGAAGCGCCGACGACGGGGAGGGGCTTGACGATCCCGAGCCCCTCCTCGCGGCGCGTCGCCGCGATCGCCTCGGCGAGGCGGAGGATCGCGACCGAGGCCTCGGCCTCCGGATCCGCCCAGACGAGCGGCTCGCCGCCGTCCGCGCTCTCGCGGAGCCGCGGATCGAGCGGGATTCGGCCCAGCAGCGGCACCCCGAGCTCGGCGGCAAGCGCCTCACCGCCGCCGGACCCGAAGAGCTCGTCGCCGCTGCCTACCAGGTAGGACATGTTCTCCACGGCGCCGACGAGTCGCATGTTCGTCGTCCGCGCCATCTGCGCCGCACGCACGGCGACCTGCTGCGCGGCCGGCTGTGGCGTGGTCACGACCACGACCTCGGCTCGAGGGAGCAGCTGCCCGAGCGAGATGGAGACGTCGCCGGTCCCGGGCGGCATGTCTACGAGCAACGTATCCAGCTCACCCCAGTGGACGTCCGAGAGGAACTGCTCGAGCGCCCGGTGAAGCATGGGGCCGCGCCACATCACCGGCTCGTTCTCGTCCAGGAAGAAGCCGATCGACATCAGCTTCAGCTCGCCCCGGACGGGTGGGACGATCATCTTGTCGACGACGACCGGGCGCTGGTGCACCCCGAGCATGTGCGGGATCGAGTGCCCGTAGACGTCGGCGTCGAGAATGCCGGCCCGGTGGCCGAGCCGGTCGAAGGCCGCCGCGAGGTTCGCGGTCAGCGTCGACTTGCCGACGCCTCCCTTCCCCGAGGCAACCGCGATCACGCGGGTCGCGCGGTCCAGGGAGATCCCCTTCGTCCGCTGGTTCACGCCGCCGCGGAGCCGCGCCGTCAGGGCCGCCTTCTCCTCGGGGCTCATCACGTCGAACTCGAGCGAGACGGTCTCGATGCCCGGGAGCGGGCTCAGCTCTCGCTGCACCTGCTCCTCGAAGCTGTGCCGGAGCGGGCAGCCGGGGACGGTGAGCGCGATCGTGACGCCGATGTGCGTCCCCTCCACGTTGACCTCGCGCACCATTCCGAGCTCGGTCACGGGCTTCTTCAGCTCGGGGTCGATGACCTTTCCGAGCGCCTCCGTGATCTGTTGCGGCGTGGGCTGCATCGCTCCAACAGCCTAGACGCCGAGCAGCGCCCGGAGCCGGAGCCCGTTCCGTACGGCGTAGCCCTCCCAGTCGTTGTTGAAGTACGCGTAGACGTCGGTGCCGGCGGCGCGCCAGCCGTCGATCCGCTCGGCCCACTCTCGCAGCTCGGTCTCCGAGTAGTTGCCGTTCCGCCCGCGCGTGCCGTGGTGGAGGCGGACGAACGTCCAGTCCGCGGTGAGGACGAGCTCACGGAACGGGTAACGCGGGCTGTCGGGGATCACGAGCGCTGCGCTGTGTGACTCCAGGAGCGCGTAGACCTCTTCGGCGTACCAGGTCGGGTGCCGGAACTCGAACGCGTGGCGGCCGCCCGGGAGCGCCGCCAGCGTCGTCGCGAGCCGCTCGTCGTCCCGCTTGAACGTCGGCGGGAGCTGCCAGAGCACCGGCCCGAGCTTCGGCGAGCGCGCGAGTGGCACGATCCGCTCGTAGAAGAGCGGGATGCCGGTCTCCAGCCCGCCCAGTCGCCGGATGTGCGTCAGGTAGCGGCTCATCTTCACCGCGAAGCGAAAGTCGTCCGGGCTCTGCTCGACCCATCCGCGCACCGCCTCGATGCCGGGCAGACGGTAGAAGGTGCTGTTGACCTCGACGGTGTCGAAGAGCGTCGCGTAGTGCTCGAGCCACCGGCGCTGCGGGAGGCCCATCGGGTAGACGCGCCCGCGCCAGTGCGGGTAGTTCCACCCCGAGCAACCGACGCGAACCGAGCTCACATCACGAGGATTTCCCCGAGCCGATCTCTCAACTCATCGGTGCCCGCGGCGACCATGACACCGCGCGGCAGCGTGTCCAGCGGCGCCGCGTCCCACGGCCCGGCGTCGGCGAAGCCGATCGACAGGCCGACCTCGCGGATCAGCAGCTGCGCGGCGGCGGTGTCGACCGCTCGAACCTCGCGCAGCGAGCAGACGGCGTCCACCCGCCCGGCCGCGAGCTGGCACATCGCGAGGGCGAGCGAGCCCATGATCCGGAACCGGTGGGCGTAGCCGACGAGCGCCTCGGCGTGGTCCGCGACCGAGGCCGACAGCGTCCCCTCCATCGCGAGGACCTCGACCGACTCCTTCGGCCCGACGGCGCCGAGCGGCTTCCCGTCCAGCTGCGCGCCACCGCCGCGCGTCGCCGTCCACTCCTCGCCGGAGCCGAAGTCGTGCAGGTACCCGAAGACGACGTCACCCATCGTCGGGCCCTCGGCAACCGCGATCGAGAGGCAGAAGTGTCGCAGCCCGCGCTTCGCGTTCACCGAGCCGTCGATCGGGTCGACCACGACACGCGTGTCCGCCGAGCCGAACGACCGCTCCCCCAGCTCCTCCGAGACGAGCAGGAACTCGAGCCCGTCGCGGTGCAGCTGCTCCAGCCGCGCGACGACCGCCTGCTCGGCGGCAGCGTCGACCGCGGTCGTGTCGTCGCCGCCGACGCCCGCCGCGATCACCGGCTCGCGCTCGACACGCGTCGGAAGCCCGTCGAGTGCGCGCGAGATGTCCGCCGCGGCTGCGCGGAAGGCGTCCAGCCAGGGCTGCACTACGGATCCAGCGGGAGGAAGAGGAGCCCGGACAGCAGCTTGGGATAGAAGTACGTGGTCTTCTGCGGCAGCGTCTCGCCGGCCTGCGCGAAGCGGAAGACGTCCTCGATCCGCGTCGGCCGGACGATGAACGCGCCCTCGGCGTCCCCTCGCTCCACGGCGGCGACGGCGTCGTCGACGGACGGCGTGTAGGTCACAGGTCCGGGCGTGAGCTCCTCGACGAGCTGGACGTCCAGCGCGCCCTGCTCGCCCTCGACGAGTGCTCCCATGCCGCCCTTCCGGTAGACGACCGCCGCCGCGCGGTCGTGCGGCTTCCGGTCCAGCTCCGCCAGTGCGAGGTCGAGGTCCGTGGCGAGCATCGTCCGCCCGTTCAGCCGCTCGGCGATCCGGTGCGTCGGGAAGATCTCGAGCCCCGGATCCTCGGTCGAGACGAGCACGACGAGGATCTCCTCGACGCCCGCCGCGAGCGCGGTCTCGTAGCGATGGTGCCCGTCCGCGATCAGCAGCTGCTTGTCCGCGAACGCCTCGGCGATTCCCTCGGCGGGAATCCGCCAGAGGCGCGTGCCCTCCGCGTCGAGGTCGGGCTCGCCTGTCGGATGCTCGAACGGCGGCGCGCCGTCGTAGAGCAGGAAGATCGGCTCCGGGTGCGCCTGGAGCGCCTCGAGGAGCCGCTTGCGCCCCTCCTTCGGGCCTGCGTGCGTCCGCTCGTGCGGCAGGACGACGCGGGCCTCGTAGGGCTCGACCTTCAGCGCGGCCACGAGGCCGCGGCGCGTCCGCTCGACGCCGTCCGGGCCCACGTACTGCTGCTCCAGCGCCCAAAACGTCGGGTCGCCGTCCCGCACGAGGACGCCGTCGGACAGCCACTCCCGCCAGAGCCGCGCCGCGTCGGCCTCGTCGTCCGGCAGCGTCAGGTGGACGACGTTCAGCGGGCTGCGGGCGAGCAGCTCCTCCCGCTGCTCCGGGCCGATGACGTCGTAGGGCGGAGCGACGAGCTGCTCGAGAGGGCCGGCGACCGATTCGTCGTACCGCACGGCCCGGATCGGCTTCACCACGGCCATCTGGCCACGGACGTTACATCCTCCGTCCTCCATAGACTCGGGCCGTGGGCACGATCGCGGACCTCGCCGAGAATCGCGTCGTCGAGGGCACCTACGCGGTCGCGAAGAAGGAGCGGCGCCGTACGCGGGCCGGGTCCGACTATCTCGCGCTCGAGCTCGTCGACCCGAGCGGCAAGATCGAGGCGCGCGTCTGGAACGACGTCGAGCTCCTGGACTCGCGCTTCGGCGAGGGAGACGCCGTCCGCGTGCTCGGCCGGGTGGACAAGTTCCGCGACCGTCTGCAGCTCGACGTCCGCTCGCTCGAGCCGGCCGAGGGACAGGACGCTGCCGAGCTGACGCCGACCCTCCGGCGAGACGCGGACGAGCTCGACGGCTTCCTGGAGTTCCTCGGCGGCGAGATCGCCCACCCGGGGCTGAAGACCCTGGTCTCTCGCTTCCTCGCAGACGCGCGCTACCGGGCGCGGCTCCGCGAGCTGCCCGCCAGCCCCGACGCGCATCACAGCTACGCCGGCGGACTGCTCGAGCACACCGTCGCCGTCGCGACGCTGTGCCGCGAGACGGCGCAGGTGCATCCCCGCCTCCGCGGCGACCTGCTCGTCGCGGCCGCGATCCTGCACGACGCCGGCCGGACGCTCGAGCTGGGCCGCGGGCCCGCGTTCAGGCCCACCGAGGAAGGACGGCTGCTCGGCCACGTCCAGCTCGGGATCCGCCTGATCGAGTCGCATGCGGGCGGCTTGGAGCGCGACGTCCTCGCCGAGGTCCTCCACGCGGTGGCCGTCCACCACGACGGGCGCGCGGCCCGCACCGCCGAGGCCGCCGTGCTCTACCACGCGAACCAGCTCGACGCAGTCGCCGCGACACGGCCGATCCCGGACTAGGCGCACGTGCTCGCAGCGTTCTGCGCCCTCGGGGCGAGCCTCGCCTGGGGCGTCGGCGACTTCCTCGGCGGCCTGAAGAGCCGGACGATCCCGCTGCTCGTCGTGATGGTCGGCGCTCAGGTCTCCGGGCTGATCGGGATCGCGACGATCGTGGCGATCGCGGGCAATGCGCCGCCTGGGCCGGTCGTGCTCTGGGCCTCGCTCGCCGCCGTCTTCGGGACGATCGGGCTGGCCTCGTTCTACCGGGGGATGGCCGTCGGCTCGATCAGCATCGTCGCGCCGATCGCCGCCGTCGCCGCGATCGTCCCGGTGACCTTCGGGATCGCGACGGGCGACGACGTCTCGCCCGGCCAGCTCGTCGGCTTCGTGCTGGCGCTCGGCGGCGTCGCTCTCGCGTCCTTCGAACGGGACCCGACCGGCGCCGCGCGCCTCGCCGCCGGCGTGCCGTGGGCAGTCGCAGCCGTGATCGGCTTCGGCGGCTACTACGTGCCGATGCACGAGGCCGGGGACGCCGACTTCCTCTGGGCCGCCTTCGTGTTCCGCGCCTCGGCGGCGCTGCTGACCACGGCGGCGTGGCTCGTTCTCCGGCCGCCGTTCGCGGCTGCCCGCGGCAGCCTCTGGACGATCGCGCTGATCGGCGTGATGGACACGACCGGCAACACCCTCTTCGCCGCCGCCTCCAGCCTCGGCGAGGTCAGCATCGTCTCCGTGCTCGCGACGCTCTACCCGGTGACGACCGTCGCGCTGGCCGCGATCGTGCTGCACGAGCGGATCTCGCGCATCCAGCTCGGCGGCGTCGCCGCTGCGCTGACCGGCGTCGTCCTGATCTCGGCGGCCTAGGAGGAGCTCAAGCCAGGTTGCGCCGGTAGAGCAGGAAGCCGAGCGGCAGAAGGGCCAGGAGGAAGACGTACGGCGCGAGCGGGTCGATGTCCGTCCGCACGGCGAGGGTGACCGTCTCGCCGTCGCCGACGATCCCGCGCACCGCGCCCACGACGCCTCCGAGCTCGTCCTCGTCGAACGCCCTGCCGCCCGCCGCCTCCGCCAGCTGCTCGGAGGAGTCCACGCTGGACGGATCGGGCTGATACGGCTCGGGTGTCCCGTTCGGCCCGAAGACACGCTCGCCCTCGCGCCAGAAGCGGACGACGAGTAGCTGGATGTCGGCCTCGGAGAGCGCGTTGGCGACCGCGCTGCTGTCGAAGTCGACCGTCTCGCCGTCGGTGAGGAGCACGACGAGCCGGCGGTCCACGTCGCCGAAGAAGTTGCGCGCTCCGACGGCGCCCAGCGCTCCGAACCGGGTTGCGCGGGTGTCGCCGGCCTCGGACGACGGCGGCCGGTCGACGCCGAGCGCAAGCCGGAGCGTCGATTCGAACGACTCGCGGTTCGCGGTCGGGAACAGCAGCGGCAGCGTGCGGTCGGTGATCGAGGCCAGCCCGATCGGAACCTCGGGGATCTGATCGCGGAGGTGGAGGGCGGCGTCCCGGGCCCTGTCGAAGCGTGTGTCCCCACCGGGCTCCGACGACGCCAGCATCGACCTGGACGTGTCGATCACGAAGAACGCGTGCACGTCCGACCGCGCCTTGTGCTCCTGCCTGCTCTCCAGCACCGGCTGCGCCGCGCCGATCCCGACGAGCACCGCGAGGACGACGATCGCGGCGACCGTGTTCCGCTGCGTGATCCCCGGCGCCGCCAGCCGGAGACGCTCCCGCACCCGCGCCGCCCGCTGCTCGCTGCGCACGAAGGCGACGAGCGGGACGATGGCCGCGAGCGTCACGAGCCCGGCGATCGGTGTCAGGAACTCGAGGTTCACGGCCCTCAGTAACCTCGGCCCTGGCGTGCGGGGCCGCCGCCGGGCGCGCTCCTGCCGGGCCGGTAGGCCGGGATGTTCTCGCGGATCCTGAGACGCGCGGCGCTCGGGTCGAGGACGCGGAGGAGGTACTCGAGGTTGTACTTCGCCTCCTCGTTCGCCGGGTCGATCCGGACGGCACGCTCGAAGTCCCCGAGCGACCGGCGGATGAGCGCGGGCCCGTTCACCGGATCCGCCGCGGCCTCGTCGAACGTGAGCACGCCCTGGAGGCTTGCCGCCTTCGACCGCAGCGCCGCCGGGAGGTCCTTCGCGCGCTCGACCTCGCCGAGCGTGGACTGCGCCTCGGCGCGAAACGCCGGGCGGGAGAAGTCGTATGGATTGTCAGCCCGCCGTGCGTCGACTGCGAACGACCGCAGCGCGCGCCGGTAGAGGAGGTCGTCCTCGATCCCGAGCGCCTGCTGCGCGTACGGCAGCCGCGTGTCGAGCTTCCAGAGCCGCTCGGCCGCCGGCTGCGCCTTGAAGGCGAGGTCGCCGCCCTCGAACCCGCGATGAACCGCCGCGGCGTCGCGGGCCACGAGAGCCGCCAGCGCCGCGAGCACGATCAGCGCCGCGATGGGCAGGCCCTTCCGGAGGATCGGCTTGACGCGCCTCACGACCCGCTCTCCTCGCTCCGGGCCGGCTTCCAGGCGAGCCGGCCGCAGAAGTGCTCGTTGGCCGCCAGGAGCATCAGCAGGAGCAGCGCGAGCCCCGCCAGCCCGGCAGGAACCCCCGCGCGCTCGGCGCGGCGCCGCTCCTCGGCGAGGCGCGGCGGCGCGAGGTCCGCGCGGTCGACGAACGCCTCCCTCCCGACCATCCGCTCGAAGAAGAAGCGGTCCTCGTCGAACGGCGACATCGCGACGAGGTTGAGCGGGATCCCCTCGCGCTCGTAGGTGATCAGCTCGCGCGTCAGCGCCGGCAGGTCGAGCAGCGAGTCGTCGAGGTCGCTGATCAGGAGGGCGCCGCGATCCTCCTGCCCGTGCCGGACGAGCATCTCGCGCGCAAGCTGGAGCCCGGTCGAGATCTTCGTGCCGCCGCGGAAGTTCTCCGCCCAGGGCGTGACCGAGGCGCGGCGGATGTCCTCGAACTCCTGCGAGTCGGGGTCGACGCGGCGCTGCCCGGGCGGGCAGGGCGTGGGCTCGCGGGCGATGCAGACGTCCGGGAACGGGGCGAGCGCGCGCAGGAAGCCCCGGAGCTCGGTGCCCGCGGTCCCCGGCGGCATCGTCTCGTACGCGACGCTCGAGAAGAGCACGAGGCCGAAGTCCTGATTCGTGGCGGCGAGGTACTCGAACGGCTCGGTGAGCCGCCGGCGCGCGCCCCCGATGCTCGCCGACATGTCGAGGACGACGACGCCGCTCCGCCCACCGTCGGCGATGCGCACCGCGGACGAGCCCGGGCTGCGGGAGAGCCAGGCGGCGAAGAGCAGGGTCGCGACCAGCGCGGCCGCGAGCACGATCCGGACGACCGCCGTCCGCCGCAGCTGCTCGGTCAGGTTCCGCACGTCGAAGAGCGGGATCCCCTGGCGCCGCATCAGTGGCCGTTCTCCGAGATCACCCGCTCGACCTCGTCCGAGAGCGGCCCGACGCCCGCCGGGACCGGCTGACCCTCGGACCACGCGAGCCGGCTCGCATCCTCGGCCAGCGCCGGGTTGCTCGTCCGCCGAAGCTCGACCGCCAGCCGCTCCAGCGCCCGCCGTCCTTCCTCGGTGTCGCCGGAGGCGGACGACTCGCGCACGAGCGCGAGGGCCTGCTCCAGCGAGGAGCGCCTGTCCGTGAACCTGGCGCCGAGCCGCGCGGCGAGGCGGTCGAGCGGCAGGAGCCGCAGGGTCAGGATCGCCGCGCCGAGCGCGAACAGGATCGCCAGCGCGAGCGCAACGAGCTCGACTGCGCGCGGCGACACCGTGTACGACGGCGGCGGGAGGTCCCGCAGGTCGGACCGGAGCGCAGCCTGCTCGAGCTCGCTCGGGTCGATCCGGCCCGCAACTCGCACCGGCACCCACTCGACCGTGGACGCCTCCGGCGCGCTCGCGCCGCGCGGCACGTAGTTGACGGCGACGCCGCCGAGCTCGACGCGGCCCGTGCCCTGCGGCAGGCACTGCGAGACGAGACAGCCGAGGACGTAGTCGTACCGGATCCGCGCGATCGACCCGTTGTCGGTCCTGGTCCGCTCGACCGGACGCAGCTCGCGGTACGGCTCGAAGTTCGCGCCGATCTCGACGCTGTCCGGGTCGACCCGCTCGGAGTCGACGATCAGCTCGACCCGCGCGCGGACCGCATCGCCGAACAGGTGCTGCTCGGGCACGAGAAACGCCGTCCCGACGATCGGCTCGTCCTCGCCGAGGCCCGGTCCGCCCCCGCGGTCCCACGAGCTCCAGGCGAGCGCCCCGAGGCCGAGCGCGATCAGCGTCGCGAGCACCACGCCGCCGACGAACAGCCGCCGGGTGGTCACCACGAGTCCCGGACCCCCTCCTGGCGGAGCGCCACCCACTCGAGGAAGCGCGTGTAGATCTCCTCCGGGTCGCTGGACGAGATCAGGACAGGGTCGAACCCGAGGCCTTCGAGGTACGTGAGGGTCTCCGCGAGGCGACGCTCGTTCGCCTCGCGGCGGTCACGCGCCTCGCGCCGGCTCATGCGAACGAGCTTCAGCTTCCCGGTCGGCGGATCGACCAGCGGCACCACGACCGACGAGACGTCGGGGAAGCTCTGCTCCCAGATCGGGTCCTGGATCACGACGGGGACGAGCTCCCACGGCAGCTCGGCGATCCACGCCCAGGCCTCCTCGCTCGGCGGCGAGAGGAAGTCCGACAGGATGAACACGAAGGTGCCCGCGGGAAGCGAGCGACGCAGCGGCGCGAGGTGCGCGAACGCGAGCTCCAGCGTGTCCTCCGGCGCGCCGTACAGCGGGTAGTGGAGGTGGGACTCCTTGACGCGCCAGAAGTCGGCCTGCGCGTGCGGCGGACGCCAGAACGGCACCTCGGCGCCCTCGTGGCCGTTGGCGGTCGCGGCGCTCGCGTAGTCGAGGTAGCCGATCAGCCCCCGGGCCTTGGCGGCGCTGTCGGCGATGAGCTGGCCGGCGGCGACCATCGCGTCCGGCTTCGAGAGCCAGGGCATGTCGGTCGGATAGAGGCTCATCGCAGGCCGCCGGTCGGCGACGATCACGACCCGCGGCGCCTCGTCGGCGTACCGCTCGCGCACGATGAACTCGTCGGTGCCGCGCGCGGAGGACAGCCGGGCCGACGCGGCCCAGTCGATCGTGTCGACGTCGTCGCCCGGCCGGTACGGGCGCGAGCTGGCGACGTCCGAGCCGGTTCCGCGCCGCACGCTGTGCACGGCGCCGAAGGCGAGGCCGATCAGCCGCCGGCGCGGAACGAGCGGAAAGGTGAGATCAGTCGGCCCGCTCACCGGCGATCTCGACAACCTCGCCGCTGAGTGCGGCCTCCGGCCGCGGGGCCGCCTCGAAGCACCGCTCGACGAACAGCGCCGCCGCCTCCTTCCGGCCGTGCTTCCGGATCTCGACGAGGAAGGTCGGCGTGAACAGGATCCTGTGCCCGATGACGGGGAGGAACAGCTCCTCGACGTCCTCGGGCACCACGTAGTCGCGCTCGTGCAGGAGCGCCCAGGCGCGGGCGGCGCGCTCGAGCGCGAGGCTGCCCCGGACCGAGGCGCCGATCGCGACGGTGTCGAGCTCGCGCGTCGCGCGAACGAGGTCGATGATCCAGCGCTGCAGGAGCTCGTCGACGTAGACGTCCTCGCTCGCGTGGTGGAGCTCCTCGATCTCCTCGAGCGAGATGACCGGCTTCAGGTCGCCGAGCGGATGGCCGTGGCGCTGGTCCCGCACGATCTGGAGCTCCTGGTCGTTCTCCGGATAGCCGAGCGCCGTCTTGAGGAAGAAGCGGTCGAGCTGCGCCTCGGGCAGCGGGAAGGTCCCCTCGAGCTCGATCGGGTTCTGCGTCGCCAGCACGAGGAACGGCTGGGGCAGCTCGCGCGTGACGCCGTCGACGGTCACCTGCGTTTCGGCCATGGCCTCGAGGAGCGACGACTGCGTCTTCGGCATCGCGCGGTTGATCTCGTCGACGAGCACGATGTTGGCGAAGATCGGCCCGGGCCGGAACTCGAAGTCCCGCTCGCGCTGGTTGTAGACCGAGAGGCCGGTGACGTCCGTCGGCTGGAGGTCGGGCGTGCACTGGATCCGCGACGGGGATGCGCCCTCGATGCTCTGCGCGAGCGCGCGGGCCAGGACGGTCTTCGCCGTGCCCGGAACGTCCTCGAGCAGGACGTGCCCGCGACAGGCGAGCGCGGCGAGGACGAGGCGGATCTCCTCGTGCTTGCCGCGGACGACGAGGTCGACGTTCTCGAGCAGCCTGTTCGCGACGCCGACGGCGCGCTGGATCCGTTCGTCGTCCCGTCGCCGCTCGGGCTCGAAGCTGCTGCTCATCGACGCCTCAATATAGATTCGGCCTTCATTGATCTTCGGTTAATCGGGGGGTGTCGAGGGGTTAGACGTTGAAACGGATGTTCAGGACGTCGCCGTCCGCGACAACGTACCCCTTTCCCTCCAGCCGTTGCAGCCCGCGCCGCGCGGCCTCGGCGTGCGAGCCGGACTCGACGAGGTCGTCCCACCGGATCACCTCGCAGCGGATGAACCCACGCGCGATGTCGGTGTGGATCGAGGCGGCCGCCTCGAGGGCGGTCGCGCCGTTCCTGAGCGTCCACGCGCGGGCCTCGTTGTCGCCCGCCGTGAAGAACGTCACGAGGTCGAGGACGGACACGAGCTGACGCACGACGTCCTCGAGCGTGGACGACCCCCCGTTGCGAAACTGCGCCGCCTCCTCGGGCGGCAGGTCCCGGAGCTCGGCCTCGAGCGCGAGGTCGGCACCATCCGGGCCGTTGACGATCGGGATCAGCGGCTTCGTCGTGAGCGGCTCCAGCTCGGCCGGCAGCTCGCCGGGCCAGTCGCGCAGCGGCCGCTCGTCGTCGATGTGCGCCATCAGCCGCTCCAGCAGCTGCACCTGGTCGCGAAGCGCCGGGTCGCCCGACTTCGCCTCCTTCCGGACCCGCTCGAGCCGCCGCTCGACGTGGTCGCGGTCGGCGACGAGGAGCTCGAGCTCGAGCGACGGCAGCTCGCCGGTGTCACGGACGACCCCAAGCAGCGCATCCGCCCGCCGGACACCGCCGAGCTGGGCGGCCGCCGTGCCGGGGACGTCGATCAGCTGGATCGTCGCCGGCGTCCGCTTCGCCGAGCCGACGACCTCCGCGATCCGCCCGAGGCGGTCGTCGGCGATCTGCGCGACGCCGACGTGCGGGGTCCCGTAGCCCTCCGGCCGTACACCGGTCAGCGCCGTGAACAGCGTCGTCTTGCCGGACCCCGGAGGGCCGACGATCCCCACGTCGAGTGCCACGGTGAGGTTCTAGCGGGAGACGTGCTTCTGCAGCGAGGTCAGCGCGCGGTGCTGGAGCGACTTCACGGCGCCGTCGGTCTTCCCGAGGATGGCGGCGGCCTCCGCGTTCGAGAACCGGAAGACGAACTTGAGGGTCAGCACCTGCCGCTGCTCGGGCGACAGGCCGGCGATGAGCTCCATGAGGCTCGCGTCGCCGATCGACGCGAGCGCCTGCTCCTCGGCGGACGTCTCCTCGGCGCCCGGCGCCTCGGGCACCTCCTCCTCCGGCTGCCAGCGCTTCCGCGCGCGGAAATGGTCCATCGCCAGGTTGTGGGCGATCCGGAAGAGCCACGCCGAGAACGGCACGGACTGCCAGCGGAACCGCCCGATCGACTCGAGCATCCGCACGAACGTCTGCGTCGTCAGGTCCTCGGCGTCGTGCCGGCTGCCGACGCTCATGTGCAGATAGCTGTAGATCCGGTCGAAGTGGAGGAGGTAGAGCTCCTCCAACGCGCCGCGGTCGCCTCGTTGGGCACGGTCCACAAGGCCGCGAATACGACCGCTGTCGTTTGCCGCACGCGTCATCGCAGGTCTGGTGACGACCTGAGGGGTCACCTCTCAGGAGATGCCCGTTGGGCCTCCCGGCCTAAACGTTTCCGAAGCCCAGCCGGCCTTCGCGCGCGAACCGCTTGAGATAGACGACCCGCGCGAGCGGCACCGTGTAGCGGCCGTCCTCCGCGTCGAGGACGACTGAGCCGTCGGTGCCGTTCTTGAGCGCCGCCTCGAGCTCGTCGGCCGTTTCCGGCGTGACGAGCGCGCTCATGATCTGGGTGCCGTCGAAGCCGATCTCGATGCGAATGCTCTCTTCAGTGCTCATGCGTCACCAATTCTGCAAGGACGCCGTGGACGGCGTCGGGGTGGACGAAGGCGACCTGGAGCCCGAAGAGGCCGGAGCGCGGCTGCTCGTCGATGAGCTGGGCGCCCTGGTCGGACAGGTCGCGGAGTGCGGCCGGCAGGTCGTCGACCTCGTAGGCCACGTGGTGCATGCCGGGCCCGCGCTTGGCGAGGAACTTGCCGACCGGCGTGTCCTCGCCCAGCGAGGTCATCAGCTCGACCCGGCTCTCGCCGACCCAGACGGACACCGCCTCCACGCCCTGGTCCTCCAGGGTCCCGCGGTGCTCGACGGTCCCGCCGAAGAGCCGCTCGTAGGTCCCGACGGCCTCGTCGAGATCGTCGACCGCCATGCCGACATGGTGGATCCGCAGGGCCTGCACGGCCCCGATGCTACTTAGGCCTGCTCGCGCTGCGGCAGCACACGGACGGTGCCGACCAGCTCGCTCGCCCGCGACTCGGGCTCGGTGTCGCTCATGAGCGTCTCGAGCTCGTCGCGGTTGAGCGTCTCCTTCTCGAGGAGCGCGCCTGCAACGCGGTCGAGCGCGGAGCGGTGCTTCTCGAGCAGGCGGATCGCCTCCTCGTAGGCGCCGTCCGTGAGCCTGGCCTGCTCGCTGTCGCGGAGCCGCTTCGTCTCCTCGGACAGCGCGTAGTTGTCCGCGCGCATCGTCCTCGACACGACCCCTTCGGACATGCCGTACTCGAACACCATCGCGCGGGCGAGCGAGGTGACCTTCTCGAGGTCGTTCGCGGCGCCGTTCGTGACCCGGCCGAAGACGACGTGCTCGGCGGCGCGGCCGGCGAGCCCGATCTTCATCCAGTCGATCAGCTCCTCGCGCGTGTGCAGGTAGCGGTCCTCGTCCGGGAGGTGGAACGTGTAGCCGAGGGCGTCTCCTCGGGCGACGATCGTCGCCTTCTGGACGGGATCGCCCATCAGGAACGCCATGACGGCGTGGCCGCCCTCGTGGTACGCGAGGATCCTGCGCTCCTTCTCGGTGACGACGCGGCGCTGCTGGAGACCGGCGACGACGCGCTCCATCGCGGCCTCGAAGTTCCCCTGGGCGATGTCGTTCCGGTCCTCGCGCGCGGCGAAGATCGCGGCCTCGTTGGCGACGTTCGCCAGGTCCGCGCCGGTCAGCCCGGCGGTCTGGCGGGCGACGAGGTGGAGGTCGACGTCCGGCGAGAGCGGCTTGCCCCGCGTGTGGACGCCGAGGATCTCCTGGCGGCCGGCGAGGTCAGGGGGCGAGACGAGGATCTGACGGTCGAAGCGGCCGGGGCGGAGCAGCGCCGGGTCGAGGTCCTCGAGCCGGTTCGAGGCACCCATGACGATCACCTGGCCGCCCTCGCTCTCGTTGAACCCGTCGAGCTCGACCAGCAGCTGGTTCAGGGTCTGGTCCTGCTCGCGGTTCAGCCCGCCGCCCATGCGCTTCATGCCGACGGCGTCGAGCTCGTCGATGAAGATGATCGCCGGCGCGTCGTTCCGCGCCTGCTCGAAGAGCTTCCGGATCCGGGCTGCGCCGAGGCCGGCGAACATCTCGACGAAGGCCGAGGCGCTTTGCGAGTAGAAGCTGGCGCCGGACTCGTGGGCGACTGCCTTCGCGAGCAGCGTCTTGCCGGTGCCGGGCGGGCCGTAGAGCAGGATCCCCTTCGGGACCCGCGCGCCGAGGCGCGAGAAGCGCTTCGGGTGGCGCAGGAAGTCGACCACCTCGCGGAGCTCCTTCTTGGCCTCGTCCAGGCCGGCGACCTCGTCCCACGTGACCGCGCTGCGAGAGCTCGGCTTGACATGGGTCGTCTTCACCCGCGGCATCAGCGCGAGGCTGCGCCAGAGCAGGTAGATGATCAGCGCGAACATGATGATCGGGAGCCAGACGAACATGACGTCCCCGACCATGCGCAGCACTTCCCCCACGTCGAACGGCATACGCGGCCTATCGGCACCCGGGCTCGTGGCCTGTAGGGCAGACTGCCGCGGTGGCTGAACTCCCGATCCCTCCCCATTTCGACCCCTGGCGAACCGGTGAGATCTGGCGGGTCGAGTACGACGCCGTGGCCGATGCCGCCCAGGCGTGGGGCGAGCAGCATGGGTTGCGTCCGGCGATCGACAACGGGTTGCGCGTCTGCGTCGTGGCGGTCGACGTCCAGAACACGTTCTGCGTCCCGGGCTTCGAGCTCTACGTCCAGGGCGCGGAGCAGGACAACGTCCGCCTCTGCGAGTTCCTCTACCGGAACCTCGGCGCGATCACCGCGATCATCCCGACGCTCGACACCCACCGGGCGACGCAGATCTTCCACCCGATCTGGCTCGTGGACGACGAGGAGCGGCACCCGGAGCCGTACACGCTCGTCACGCCGGAGGACGTGGAGTCCGGCCGCTGGCGCATCAACCCGGCCGCGGTCGAGAGCACCGGGGTCGACCCGGAGTACGCGCAGCGCCAGCTGCTCGACTACACGCGGAAGCTGGCGGCGAGCCGGAAGTACAACCTCACGATCTGGCCGTACCACGCGATGCTCGGCGGGGTCGGCCATGCACTCGTCTCGTCGGTCGAGGAGGCGATCTTCTTCCACACGATCGCGCGGTCGAGCCAGCCGTCGTTCCAGGTCAAGGGCGACAACCCGCTCACCGAGCACTACTCCATGCTCGGCCCCGAGATCACCGACGGGCCGGACGGCGAGCCGATCGCGGGCAAGAACGACCTCCTGATCGAGCAGCTGCTCCTCTACGACGCCATCGTCGTCGCCGGCCAGGCCAAGAGCCACTGCGTCGCCTGGACGATCGACGACCTGCTCGAGAACGACGACGAGCGCGAGCGGGCGCTCGCGCCGCGCACCTACCTGCTCGAGGACTGCACATCGCCCGTCGTCGTGCCCGGGCTCGACTACACGGACGAGGCGAACGCGGCGTTCGAGCGCTTCGCCGCCGCCGGCATGCACGTCGTGCGCTCGACCGAGCCGATCGAGAGCTGGCCCGGGATCCCGGCCTCGGTTGTCTAACTGGGCTCGACGAGCTCGAGCCGAGGGTTCGGCCGGTACCAGCGGCCCACCTTCGCGGAGGGGCGGCCGTCCGTCAGCACGACGTCCGCCGTGAAGTCGTTCTCGCCGCGGATCAGCGCCGAGCCGACGCCGTACGAGTCGACGGGCACGCCCAGCTCCTCGAACTGGCGGATCCGTTCCGCGTTCATGCCCCCGGAGACGACGATCTTCACGCGCTCGAAGCCGTCCTTGTCGAGCGCCTCGCGCACCTTCCGGACGAGCCGGTCGTTGACGCCGCGCGGGTCGAAGTCGCCCAGCTCGCGCCACAGCGACTCGTCGACCAGCGACCGGGAGGTGTCCAGGCGGACGCCCCAGAGCCGGTCGCGCAGCGCGCGGGCGACCTCGAGCGACGTCCGAACCGAGTCGTTCTCGAAGTCGACGAGCACGACGATGCTCACGTCGGGATCCATGTGCTCGGCGAACTTCGTCGCCGCGAGCACCGTGTTGCCGCCGTACGAGCCGATCAACGAGTGCGGCACGGTGCCGATCGCGGTGCCGCCCCACCAGGACGTGTTCGCGCTCGTGGTCATGCCGATCGGCGCACCGATCGTCGCCCCGGCGACGTAGGCGGCGTACCCGTCGCCGGTCTGGACGCGATGGTGGTCGTAGCGGGCCGGCATGAAGAGGATCGTCTTGCCGTTCGCCGCCTCGACGACGCGCTTGACGTTCGACGCGATCATCGTCCGGCGGGCGAGGACCCCGAGGTACACGGTCTCGAGATGCGCGAACCCGGTGTAGTCGCCCTCGATCGTCATCACGGTCTCCCACGGGGAGATCTCGTCGCCCTCGTGGAGCGCGTGGACCGTCAGCGAGTCCCAGTCGTCCGAGCAGAGCTTGAGGACGGCGATCGCCTCGTCGATGCCGGCGAGGATCGCCTCCTTCTTCTGGAAGACCTGCATCACGACCCGTGGGTGGCGGTCGTCCTTGAGCAGCACGTGCCGTGTGCGGTTGAAGTACTCGTCGGTGTAGTAGCCCTCGCGGATCTTCTCGACCGGGAGGTCGAAGATCCCCGCCGGGAGGCGCTCGCCCCTAGTCTCGACCGCCAACTGCAGCCTCCTCGAGCCGCAGGCACGCCGCCAGCGCGGCCTCGGCGACCTCGAGCTGGTCCGGGGACGGCTCGGCGGTCGCGAGCCGGTGCTGGAGCTCGTGGCCGGGCCGCGCGAGCAGCTTCGAGAGCCGCCGGCCGGGGTTCCGCGACATCCAGTTGAAGACCTCTGTCGCCGCTGCGAGCGCCCCGAGCGACGCGGCGGCCCGCGCGGTCGGGCGCATGTGCGCCGGCGCCTTGGACGCGAGCGCGTTGCCGGCCGCCATCGTGATCAGCAGCGGCCCGACGAGGTGCGTGCCGCACCGCTCGTGCTCCTTCTCGCGGGGCTCGCCGTGCTCGTAGGTGCCGATCGAGATGTGCTCGGCGCCGTGGTACGCGGCCAGCGCGGAGCCGCGAAGCGCGATCGCGGCGGGCGCCAGCGAGGCGAGACCGGCGATCAGCTCCTTCGTCGCCGGCCCGAGCCGGCCCGAGTTGCGGACGGCGTGCGTGAACACGGCGCCGCCTGCCATGGCTGCGAGCACCGCCGGCCGCTCGAACGGCAGCCGCGCCTCGGGAACGCGCCGCCGCACCTCCGGCAGCAGCGTGAAGACCTCGAGGACGCGAGCCGGCCCCCGCAGGAACGGCCGCTCGACGTCGGCTGCGCGAAAGCGCTTGACGTCGGACTCGACCCGAAGCGCCCCGTCCGGCGTCCGCACCGCGCAGGCCCACGCGTTCGGCCCGTGGACGAGCACGCCGTTGGCGAGTGCCATGCCGCCGAGACGGATCTTCTCGCTCACGACGCCGAGCGTAGCGCCCCGACCTCGACTGCCGCGTGGCGCAGGAACCGGGCGCCGAGCTCGAGGTCCTCGACGTCGATCCGCTCGTCCGCCGAGTGGATCAGCCGAGCGGCGAGCTCCGCCTCCATCGCGCGCATCGGGAAGAACCCGTAGGCGACGGTTCCGAACGCCTGCCGCAGCCAGTGGCTGTCGGTGAACCCCGAGAGAAGGAGCGGGACGACCTCCGCCTCAGGCTCGAGCTCCGTCACGAACGACTCGATCACGCCCCACAGCGGCGTGTCGATCGACGACCGCGTGCCGCCCTGCGCCTCGATCCACTCCAGCTCGAACTCGGCGTCGCCGAGGTACTCGCGCACCTGCTCCTCGACCTGCCGGGGCGTGCGACCGGGGAGGATCCGGCAGTCGACGGTGACCTCGCAGGTCGCAGGGATCACGTTCCGCTTCCGCGAGGCGACGATCTTGGTCGGGGACAGCGTCGTCCCCAGCAGCGGCTCGAGGATGTCGCCGGCGAGGAGGTGCACCTCGCGGGCGGCCTGCACCGCGCGCTCGGGCGGCGGCACACCGCCTGTCACCGTGCGCAGGAAAGCCTCGACCTCCGGGCCGAGCTCCGGGCGGTCGACGAAGGCGCCGAGCCGCTCGACGATCGGCGCGGCCTTCACCAGCGCGTTGTCGGCGATGCCGGGCCGGGAGGCGTGGCCGCTGCGGCCGCGCACGCGGATCCGGAAGGGCGCGCTCATCTTCTCCGCCGTCGCGCAGGCGTAGAAGACGCGGCCGCCGAGGACGAGCCGGTCGCCGGCGCCCTCGTTGACGCAGTACTCGGCCCGGACGGCCTCGGGGTGCGCCTCGCAGAGCCACTGGAGGCCGAAGCCGGCGCCGACCTCCTCGTCGGCGCACGCCGCGAAGATCAGGTCGCCGCCCGGCTCGAAGCCCTCCCTGGCGAGAGACGCGATCGCGACCGCGCTCGCCGCGGCCTGACCCTTCATGTCGAGCGCGCCGCGGCCCCAGACGTGGCCGTCTCGCAGCTCGCCGGACCAGGGGTCGAGCTCCCACTCGGCAGGGTCGGCGAGAACCGTGTCCGTGTGAGACAGGAGGATCAGCCGGGGCCCGTCGCCCCTCCCGGGGATCCGCGCCACGAGGTTCGCCCGCTCCGGGACCTTCGCGTACAGCTCCGTGTCGACACCGTGGTCGCCGAGGTACTCCCGCAGCAGCTCCGCCGCGCGGGTCTCGTTGCCCGGCGGGTTCACGGTGTCGACACGGATGAGCTCCTGCAGGAGCTCGGTCGCCTCCTGCCGCAGTGAGACGGTCGGCGCGCTCAAGGCCGCGAGCATACTTTTCCGGCCATGGGCGATCTCTTCTCAGACGCCGCGAACGAGCGGCTGCCCCAAGTCGCGCCACTCGCGATGCGGCTCCGCCCGCAGCGGCTCGAGGACTTCGTCGGCCAGGAGCAGATCCTGGGCGAGCGTTCCGCCCTGCGCCTGGCGATCGAGCAGGACCGCGTCGGCTCGATGATCCTCTACGGGCCGCCGGGCACCGGCAAGACGACGCTCGCGCGGATCGTCGCCCACCAGACGGGCGCGGAGTTCCGCGAGCTCTCGGCGGTGTCCGCGACCGTCTCCCAGGTACGGGAGGTCATCGCCGCCGCGCGGGAGGAGCTGGGCGCGCACGGACGGCGGACGATCCTCTTCCTCGACGAGATCCACCGCTTCAACAAGGCGCAGCAGGATGCCCTCCTCCCCGCGGTGGAGGACGGCGTGCTCACGCTGATCGGGGCGACGACGGAGAACCCGTACTTCGAGGTCAACTCGGCCCTGCTCTCCCGCACGCAGATCTACGAGCTCGAGCCGCTCTCCCGTGAGGACCTGGCCGTCGTCGTCCAGCGGGGCGCGGAGGAGCTCGGCGCGGCGGTCACTGACGACGTGGCGGGCCTGATCGCCCTGCGCGCCGGCGGCGACGCGCGGAACGCGCTCAACATCCTCGAGCTCGCCGTGCAGACCGCGCACGCAGAAGGGGCGGCGCTCTCGGAGGAGCACGTGGAGGACGCCGCGCGCAAGCGGCCACTCGTCTACGACAAGGGCGGCGACGCGCACTACGACTTCGTCTCCGCGTTCATCAAGTCGATGCGGGGGTCGGACCCCGACGCGTCCGTCTACTACCTCGCGGCCATGCTCCAGGGCGGGGAGGACCCGCGGTACATCGCGCGCCGGATGATCATCCTCGCCTCGGAGGACGTGGGCCTCGCGGACCCGCAGGCGCTCGTCGTCGCCGTGGCCGCCGCCCACGCGTTCGAGCACGTCGGCCTGCCGGAGGCGCAGCTGAACCTCGCCGAGGCGGCGATCTACCTCGCGCTGGCGCCGAAGTCGAACGACGTCATCGTCGCGCTGGGTGAAGCGAGCAAGGACGTCCGCGACCACGGGCACCTGCGCCCGCCGGACGCGCTGCGGGACACGCACTACTACGGCGCGAAGAAGCTCGGGCGCGGCCAGGGGTACGTCTACCCCCACACCGACCCGCGCGGCTTCGAGCAGGACAACCTGCCCGACGAGCTGAAAGGCCGGCGCTACTATCGGCCGTCCGGTTCAGGCCAGGAAAAGGAGGACGGGGATGGCGGTTGAGCGCACCGCAACGGCGGAGTGGCAGGGGGATCTGATGAGCGGCTCCGGCAAGGTCTCGACGCAGAGCGGCGTCGTGAGTGGCGCCACGGTGAAATGGAGCTCGCGCGCCGAGCAGGCGGACGAGAACACGAGCCCCGAGGAGCTGATCGCCGCGGCCCACGCAACCTGCGTCTCGATGGCGCTCGCCCACGGTCTCGCGCAGGCAGGCACCCCGGCGCAGCGGATCGAGAGCGAGGCGACGGCGACGTTCGACCAGGTCGGGGACGGCTTCCGCCTGACCACGATGCGGCTGCGAATCCGCGGCGAGGTGGAGGGTCTCGACGAAGAGGGCTTCCGCCGGGCGGCCGAGGGCGCGAAGGACAACTGCCCCGTCTCCCAGGCGCTGAAGGGCAACGTCGACGTGTCGCTGGACGCGGCGCTCGGCTAGTCCGACCCCTTGAGGATCCTGTCGGCCGCGAAGCCGGCGAACTCACCGCCCATGGAGCGGTAGGCGGCGGCGGCGCGCTCCACGTCGTACTCGGTTCGTCGGAACTCGAAGTCGCCGTCCCATGTCGCCCACGCGGCGCGAACGTCGCCGTCGAGGGGCATGCCGACGCTGCCCGGGTTGACGAGGTCCGTGCCGTCGGGGCCGGAGCGCCGGAACTGCTGGTGACTGTGCCCGAAGACGACGGTCCGGTCGCGGACGCCGTCGAGCAACCGCGCCTCGCCCTCCTCCGGCTCGGGCGAGAAGCTGTCGACGTCCGACAGGGGCGATCCGTGCACGTAGAGAACGCCGTCCAGCTCGACCCGCTCCGGGAGGCCGAAGAGCCAGTCGACCACGTCGTCGGGGACCTGCCCGCGAAAGCGGTCGTAGACCTCCACCACCTCGGGCCGGTCGAGCGGCGGCTCGCGCAGCCAGCGCTCGCCGTTGCCGCGGATCCAGGTCGCGTCGGGCAGCTCGCGGAGCCGCGCCAGCGTCTCCTCCGGCCACGGGCTCGGGGTGCCGTAGTCGCCGCCGAGGAGGTAGCTGTCGCCTCCGGCCGCCTCGGCGTCGGCAAGGACGCGCTCGAGGGCCGGCAGGTTTCCGTGGATGTCGTAGAGCACGACCAGCATTCGCGTCAGGGTCGCGCGGAGAAGGTGGCGAGGGCCGGAATCGAACCGGCGACACCACGGTTTTCAGCCGTGTGCTCTACCAACTGAGCTACCTCGCCGCAGTCAGGCCAGTCTAGCCGCACAAAAAGAGACGTCCGGGCCGGTGCAACCGCGCCGCGAACGCCTCAGTGGGCTGGACGTTAGACGGCTTCGCCCCGCCGGGCAAGCACCGCGATCCCGCGGCCGGCCGGAATTTCCGCAAAGTTCGTGAAGCCGCGGCGCTCGAGCTCTCGCCGGAGCCGGGCGGGTGCGACGTAGATCGGCGTGTCGGAGCCGCTCGAAAACGCGAAGAGCGTCCAGCCGCCGGGGCGGAGCACCCGCGCGGTCTCGTCGAGGAAGGGGATCATGTTCGCGTGCGTCACGAGGTCGAACTCGGCCTCGCCGAACGGGAGGTTCGACGCATCTCCCTGCAGGAACGTCACACCCGGGACGATTCTGCGCGCCTCCTCCAGCATCGCCGGGGCCACGTCGACGCCCACCACCTCGGCGTCGGGGAAGCGCCGGGCGAGCTCGCGCGCCCCGAGCCCGGTCCCGGTGCCCACGTCGAGGATCCGCGAGACCGGGCCTTCGATCCGCTCGAGCGCCGCCAGGAAGGGCGCCGCCGTGTCGGGCCGGCGGATGCCCTCCCACTCCGGCGCGATCCGGTCGAACTGGCGCCGGACGAGGGGCCGGAACACGGGCCAGAGCCACGGCCACCTCACGACGGCGTCCGTCGCGAGCCGGGCGAACCGCTGGCCGAGGTTTACTCGGAGTCCCCCCGCAGACGAACCTCGGTCCCTGCGCGCACGCCGAAGGTGACGGCGGCGTTCCCGCGCGAGATCGCGATGGCGATGTTCCGGTACGCGTCCTCGTAGAGGATGATGTCGCCCGGCCGGGCGTCGGCGAACGTCCGCGCCGCGACGGCGTAGAACCGGTCGACGGGCAGCTCCACCTCGACCTGCCGGCCCGGGACGATCCCGAGCGGCTCGAGGTCGCTCGCCGTCAGGTTGAGCTGGATGTTCCCGAAGCGGTCGACGTACAGGCAGGTCGCGCGGATCCGGCGGCTGCCGATCTCCGGCTGCGGGTACTCGAGGCGCACGAGCGAGTCGGGCTCGACCGCGGCGCCCAGCTCGTCAGGCCCGAGGCCCAGCGCGAGGTGCGCGGCCGCGGGCGAGAAGATGTCGCGACCGTGGAAGGTCGCCGAGACCGGCTCGAGCGCGTACGTCCGGTTCGTGATCTCGTGCGCGGCGTCGATCCCGCCGAGGGCTTCCGCGGCCGGGACGAGCAGGCCGTTGTCCGGCCCGACGAGGAGCCGGCCGTCGCCGCTGCGCACCACGAGCGCGCGGCGGGGCGTGCCGACGTCCGGGTCGACGATCGCGAGGTGCACGCCCACCGGCATGTACGGCAGGGTGTTCGCCAGCACGACCGAGCCCTGCAGGATGCTCGTCGGCTGGATGCCGTGCGTGATGTGGATCACGTCCACCTCGGGCGCGATCTGCTTGATCACGCCGTTGCAGGTGCCGGCGAAGTCGTCCTCGACGCCGAAGTCGGACAGGAACGTGATGACCACGGCCCCGGACGCTAACGGCTCGCCGCGTCCACGGCGTCGACGAGCCCGGCGAGGTCCTGCGCCGCCGCTTCCTGCGCGACGCCGATTCCGGCCGCTCGCGCCGCGCCGGAGGTCTCCGGGCCGATCGAGACGGCAGGCCCGCGGCCGCCGAGCGCCGCGTAGGCGCGGGCGGCCGACGGCGAGGCGAGGACGACCAGATCGACCGGCGGGAGCTCCGCGGCGAGCTCGTGCGTGCGATAGAGCGGGACGAAGTCGGCCCCGAGCTCGTCGACGAGCAGTCGGCGCGCGCCCTCGGCGCCCGCGAAGAGGACGCGGCCGGCCGGCCGCGGGAGCTCGGCGAGCAGGCCCTCCTGGCTCGACGTCTCCGGGACCAGGTCGGCGCCACCGAGTGCATCCGCCGTCGCCCTGCCGACCGCGGCGAGGCGCATGGGCGTGCCGCGGCCCCGCCGGCGGAGCTCCCGGGCGCCCATCGCGCTCGTGACGACCACCCAGTCGTAGCCGTCGAGCTCGATCGGCTCGTCGCCGAGCGGCTCCAGCGCGATCAGCGGCACGCAGAGCACCTCGTGGCCCGCGGCGCGCAGAGCGTCGGCGAGCTCCTCGTTCCGACCCTCGGGCCGGGTCAGCAGCACCCTCACGGGACGAGCGCGACGAGCTCCCGTCCGAGCCGCTCGGGATCGTCTCCGGTCCGTCGCTCCACCCAGCTGCCGTCCTCGGCGGCGACGAGCGCGGTCAGCGTCTCGCCGTCGTGGTACGCCGCCACCGGTGCGAGGCAGCCGCCGCCGACCGCGGCGACGCAGGCGCGCTCCGCTTCGACGCGCCGCCTGGTCTCCGCGTGGTCGGCGTGCTCGACCACACCGCCCTCCCCGGACCGGACCTGGAGCGCGAGCGCCCCCTGCCCTGCCTCCGGCAGGAGCTCCTCCGGCTCGAACCGGCGGCCGATCTCGCCCTCGAGCCCCAGCCGGTCGAGGCCGCAGGCGGCGAGGACGACGGCGTCGAGGCCCCGCTCGTCCCGTTTCCGAAGCCGCGTGTCGATGTTCCCCCGCAGCGGCTCGATCCTGAGCTCCGGCTCGAGCGCAAGCAGCTGCGCCCGGCGGCGCACCGACGCGGTCCCGACGCGCATGCCGGGACGGACGGCGTCCGCGCCGCAGAGCGCGTCCCGCGGGTCCTCCCGCTCGAGGTACGCCCCGACGGCGAGGCCCTCGGTGTCCGTCGAGGTCATGTCCTTCGCCGAGTGGACGGCGACGTCGATCCGGCCGTCGAGGAGCGCCTCCTCGAGCTCCTTGACGAAGACCCCACGCGCGCCGATCTCGCCGAACGGCTTCGAGCGATCGCGGTCGCCCGCGGTCGTGACGGGCACGAGCGCGAACTCGAGACCCGGGCGGCGCAGGCGCTCGACCGCGAGCTCGGCCTGCGTCAGGGCGAGCCGGCTACCCCTCGAGCCGACCCTGAGGAGCACGCCGGTCGTCCTCCTCCCCGAGCCCGGCCTCCTTCAGGCGCATGATCGGCTGGTGGAGGAGCTTGTTGACGATCTGGTTCGTCAGGGACTCGACGGCGTGGCGCTCGGGCTCCGACAGGCCGGCCAGGCGCGGGCTCACCTTCGCGAGCTCACGGCGCCGGATCGCCTCCGCGCGCTCTCGCAGGGACGCGATCGCCGGGACCGAGTCGAGCGACACGAGCCAGGCCCGGAAGCGCTCGCCCTCGCCGGCCACGATCGCCTCGGCCTTCGCCGCCTCGCCGCGCCGGCCCATGAGCGTCTCCTCGACGACGGACTGGAGGTCGTCGATGTCGTAGAGGAAGCAGCCCCCGAGCTCCCTGATCGCCGGGTCGAGGTCGCGCGGCACCGCAAGGTCGACGAGGAGCAGCGGGCGGCCCTTGCGCGCCGGGAGCACCCGCGCGACCTGCTCGCGCTGGAGGATCGGGTCACGCGAGGCTGTGGACGAGACGACGATGTCCGCCGCCGCCAGCTCGCCCTCGACGTCGTCCAGCGACAGCGCCTCGCCCCCGAAGCGCTCGGCCAGTGACGACGCGCGGTCGAGCGTCCTGTTCGCGACGAAGGAGAGCTCTGCGCCCCGGCTGACGAGGTTCCGCGCCGCCAGCTCTCCGACCTTGCCGGCGCCGATCACCACGATCCGCCGTCCCGCGAGATCGCCGAAGACCTGCGCCGCCAGCGCCGCGGCGGCGGACGCCACCGACGCGGGGCTCTCTCCGATCGCCGTCTCGGTGCGCACCCGCTTCCCCGCATGGAGCGCCTGCCTGAAGAGCCGGTCAAGCAGCGGCCCGACGGCGCCTCTCTCGTACGCCGAGCGGACCTGTCCCTGGATCTCGCCCTCGCCCGGCACCAGGGAGTCGAGCCCGGCGGACACCCGGAACAGATGCGTCGCGGCCGCCTCTTGCTCGAGCCGGTAGAGGTACGGCTCGAGCTCGGCCCGCGGCACGCCGCCGATGTCAGCCAGCGCCTGTGTCGCCCGCTCGCCGGCAGCGTCCGCATCGGCGGCGGCGAGGTAGAGCTCCGTCCGGTTGCAGGTCGAGAGGCAGACCGCCTCGCCGCTCTCGCCGAGGAGCCGGGCGAGCTCCGCCTCGCGCTCCGGATCGAGCGCGACACGCTCGCGCACCGCGAGAGGCGCGAGCCGGTGGGAGGTTCCGACGAGAAGCAGCTTCATGCGACGTGGGCGAAGAGGAGCCCGAGCTGGAGGACGATGACAGCGGCGACCCCGCCGAGCGCGAGGACCGCCGCGAGCTCGCGCCGGCCGAGGCGCACCCGCAGGTAGAGCACCGACGCGCCGAGCACCCAGAGGACGATCGTCCCGGCGATCAGGACGTCGAGCCCCCGGTCCGGGAGGCGCGCGAGCCCGGGGATGATCCCGGCGGTCAGGGCCACGAGCGAGACGGCGACGGTCGTGACCGTCAGCCGGTCGAGCGCGACGAGCGACGGCGCGCGCTGCTTGAGGAGCCCGGCCGGGTCGTTCTTCAGCTCCCGCTCCTGCCAGAGCTCGAGCGCGGCCAGCCCGCCGGCGACCGTGAAGCCGGCGAACGAGACGAGGACGAACGCGATGTGGAGGACGAGCACGACGTCGGCCCAGGCGGCGCCTTCGGCCCCGTCGGTGCCGCCGGCCGCGTAGGAAACAGCGAGCAGCGCCGCCGCGAGCGGCATGACGCCCAGGCCGAGCAGCCGAAAGCGCGGGCTGCAGCCCCAGATCAGGTACGCGCCGACGACGAGCCAGACGAAGAGGTTGAGCGAGCCCGCCCAGGTGCTCCACGGAAACCCGTCGGCGGCGTTCGCCTGGACGACGAGCAGCGCCGTCTGCGCAAGCCAGCCGATCCGCACGCCCCAGGTGGCGAGCCGTCCGAGCGAGCCAGGGTGCCGCGCGTTGCCGGCATATGCCACCGCCGCCTCGCCGTAGGCGAGCAGCGCCGGCCAGACGAGCAGCTCAGCCATCGCGTCCCTCCCGCTCACGCGCGAGCTCGGCGAGCGCCGCGAGCTCCCGTTCGAGGCGGCCCACCTTGAGCGTGATCAGCACCACGTAGAGCAGCACCGTCGCGAACACGACGAGGTACGCGGCCCAGAGGTACTTCTCGCCCGTGCTCACGCGAGGCGCTCCCGGAGCTCCCGGAGGCTCGCGTCGGCACGCTTCCCCGAGAGCTCGAGCAGGTACAGGGCGCCCGAGAGCGCCAGCATCCCCGCGAGGCAGACGCAGAAGGTCAGGAACATCGAGCCCTCCATGTCCGGCCCGTCCCGCTTGAAGACGACCGGATGGATCAGCCCCTCCGCGAGCCGGATCGCCAGGAAGCTGACCGGGATCAGCACGACCCCGAAGAGCGCGTAGACGGCCGAGGTTCGGGCGCGCCGCGGCCCGGGATCGGTCGAGAAGCGGAGCATGAAGTAGGCCGAGTAGAAGAGGAAGAGGATCAGGAAGAGCGTCAGCTGCCGCTCGCTCCAGACCCACCAGTGTCCCCACGAGACCTTGGCCCAGATCGACCCGGTGACGAGCGTGAGGACGCCGAAGATCACGCCCATGTGCACGGCCGTGTAGCTCTCGAGGTCGTAGCGCTCGCCGCCCTTCCAGAGGAGGCGGAGCGCCTTCCACGCCGCCCAGAAGAACGCAGCGTACGAGGTCAGCGCCACAGGGACGTGGACGTAGAAGATCTTCTGGCTGATGCCCTGGTCGGCGTCCTCGGGCGCCCAGAAGATCGCGAGCGAGAGGCCCGCGATCAGGAGAGCCGCGGCCGACAGGGTGAGAAGCGCGGCGCCGTTATTCCGTAACGACGTACTCAAAGCTGGCCCAGGAGAGGATCGCAAAGATCAGGTCGTAGAGGCCGAGGAAGGCCAGGTAGCGGCCGGGGTCGTCGTCGACCGTGGCGCCGACGCCGCCGACCACGAGCGGGATGGCGACGGGCAGGAAGAGCAGCGGCAGGAGCAGCTCGCGCGTCCGGGTCGCGGCGGCCATGGCGCCGAGAAGCGTGCCCACCGTGGCGATGCCGACGTTCGCAAGTGCGATGCCGGCGATCAGCTCCCAGGTGACGTCCTCGTAGAAGAGCGCGAAGGCGGGAAGCGCCACCGCCTCGGCGAAGAGCAGGAAGGCGAGCACGCTGAGCGTCTTGCCGAGCCAGATCGCGCTGCGGTCGCACGGCGCGAGGATCAGCCCGTCGAGCGTTCCCTGGTCCCGCTCGCCGACGAAGGCGCGGACGAGGGCGAGGAGCGCGGTGAAGAGCAGTGCGATCCAGAGCATGCCCCCGGCGGCGAGCCGCGAGCTCTCGGCGGGGAGCGCGAAGTGGAAGACCACGAGCGCGGCGACGACGAAGAGCAGCATCGCCGGGACCGTGTCGCGGGTGCGGAGCTCGATCAGCAGGTCCTTCCGCGCCAGGGCGGCGGCATCGGCGAGGTAGCCGGTCATGCGAGGGCGAGCCGGCCGGTCGCGTGCGGCTCGAGCCGCTCGGGCTGGTGGCTCGCCACGACGAGCGTGCGACCGCTTCGCTCGCCCAGCTCGCTCAGGAGCAGATCCGCGCCCTCGGCATCGAGCGAGCTGAACGGCTCGTCGAGCACGAGCAGCACGGGCTCGTGGAGGAGCGTCCGGCACAGCGCGAGCCGCTGCACCATGCCGCGCGAGAACGTCGAGACCTGCTCGCCGCGAGCGTCCCAGAGCCCGAAGCGCTCGAGGAGCATGCCGGCGCGCTCGCGCCGCTCGGGGATCCGGTAGAGCCGCCCGTACAGGTCGAGGTTCTCGAGCGCGGTGAGCTCGCGGTAGAGCAGGGGCTCGTGCCCGAGGAAGCCGATGCGGCGGCGCTCCGTGCGCACGTCGAGCGTCCCGGCCGTCGGCGCGAGGAGGCCGACGAGCAGCCGGAGCAGCGTCGTCTTCCCGGAGCCGTTCGGGCCGGTGACGAGGAGGAACTCGCCGCTCTCGACCTCGATGTCGACGCCGGACAGGACCGCGCGGTCGCCGAAGCGCCGGCCGAGCCGTCGTGCGCTGATCATGCGGCGCGAGTCGTCGCGATCTCCGTGCTGCGCAGGTACCCCGAACCTCCTCCCCGAGGCGATCGTATCGAGGTCCGGCGCGCGCATGGGTGACGCAACTGCGCCGAGAGTGCGCTCACGTCTGCCGGTGCCCGCCCTGCTCGCCGGCGACGAGCCGCACCGCGTGCGGCAGCGCTTCCCGGATCACCGCGAAGCCGTCCCGGCAGCCGCCCGGCGATCCCGGGAGGTTGACGACGAGCGCTCGGCCGCGCACCCCGGCCACGCCCCGCGAGAGCATCCCGTGCGGCGTGCGGCTCAGCGCGTCGGCGCGGATCGCCTCGGCGATCCCCGGGATCTGCCGCTCGACCACCGAGGCCGTCGCCTCGGGTGTGACGTCACGAGGCGCGACCCCGGTTCCGCCCGTGGTGAGCACGAGCTCGTGCTCGTCCGTGAGCTCTTCGATCGCCGACGCGACCTCCGACCGCTCGTCGGGGACCACCCGCCGGACGACCGCGTGGCCCTCACCTCGCAGAAGCTCTTCGAGGAGCGCGCCGCTGTCGTCGGAGCGCTCGCCGCGGGCCACGCCGTCCGAGATCGTCAGCACCGCCGCCTTCAGAGCTCCTCCTTCGTCTTCTCGAGAAGCCGAACGTCGCCGACGACCATCGAGCCGTCAACAGCCTTCGCCATGTCGTAGATCGTCAGCGCGGCCACACTCGCGGCGACGAGCGCCTCCATCTCCACACCCGTCTGCGCCGTTGTCTCGACTGTAGACGTGACGTCCGCTCCGTTCTCTACGATGGCAACATGGACGTCGATCGAGGACAGGGGCAGCGGGTGGCAGAGCGGGATGAGCTCGCTCGTTCGCTTGGCCGCCAGGACGCCGGCAACCTGGGCCGTGGTGAGCGCATCTCCCTTCGGCAGCTCGCCGAGTCGAGCGGCGGTCTCCGGCTTCATCTCGATGTGGGCCGTGGCGCGCGCGCGCCGCCGTGAGAGCGGCTTCGCTCCGACATCCACCATATGAACGCCTCCGCTCTCGTCGATGTGCGAGAAGTCGCTCACCGCGGGCTGCTGGTCGGCGCGACGGCCGCATCGAGCGCGGCCAACTGACCCTCCACCCACTCGGAGAGGTCGTGCTCGCGGACCTGCGCCCTGATCGCGGCCAGCCGGGCGGCGCGCTCCTCGCGAGGCATCTCGAGCGCGGCGTAGATGGCATCCGCCTGCCCGGCGATGTCGAAGGGGTTGACCGTGAGCGCCCACTCGCTCAACTCCTCGTGCGCGCCGGCGTTCTCGGACAGGACGAGAACGCCGTCCCGGCCGTTGACGAGCGGCGCTTCCTTCGCGACGAGGTTGAGGCCGTCGAAGATCGCGTTCACCAGCAGCACGTCGTACTGCTTGTACGCCGCGACCGAGCCGGTGAAGTCGTCCTCGATGCGAAGCTCGATCGGCGTCCAGCCTTCCTGCTGGTAGTGATCGTTCACGGCGCGGGCCGAGCGCTGGATCGCGCCGAGGTACTCGGCGTACTCCGGGATGTCCTGCCGGCTCGGGTCGAGCAGTGCCAGCATGGCGACGCGGCCGTGGTACTCGGGATGGTCCTCGAGGAACCGCTCGAAGGCGCTGAAGCCGCGGACGACGTTCTTCGACGGGTCGGTCCGGTCGACTCGGAGCACGAGGTACTCGGGGCGCGTCTCCTCGATCTCCTGCTCACGCGCGCGGACGTCCTCCGACTCGGCGAGCTCCTCGAACTCGGCCGGGTCGACCGAGATCGGATCGCTGACCGCGACGACGCGCCGGCCGTCGTAGTCCGCGGTGCCCTCGACGAAGTTCCCCTCGGCGCCGACGATGTCCGCGCAGGAGCGCAGGAAGTTCCGCCGCCACCGAGCCGTGTGGAACCCGACGACGTCGTTGGCGAGGATCCCGTCGTGCAGCGAGCGCCGGATCGACTCCGGCAGCACGCGCCAGTAGTCGGGCTCGGGCCACGGGATGTGCACGAAGTGCGAGAGGGCCGCGTCCGGGACGCGCGTCCGGACGAACCGCGGGGCGAGGTACAGGTGGTAGTCGTGGAAGAAGACCGGCGAGCCCGGGGCCGCCTCGAGCTCGGCGATCACTGCCTCGGCGAACGCGGCGTTCACCGTGACGTAACCCTCCTCCCAGGCGAGGTGGAGCCCGCGGTCGACGTTCGGCGCATGCGTGAGGTCCCAGAGGTAGTGCTGGAGGAACCAGAGCGTCGGGTTCGAGACGACGTTGTAGAACCAGTCGTAGGCAGCGGGGTCGTGCTCGACGAACCGGACGCGGTAGGGAGACCCGTCGCGCGCCGTCTCGTCGACCGCGCGACCGCCCGCTTCAGCCGCGACCGCGAGGTCCTCGTCGGTCATCGCGCTCGCGATCCAGGTGACGTCGTGCATCGCGACCAGGCTCCGGAGCGCGGTCACGAGCCCGCCGCCGCCGCGCCTGGCAACTCTGGCGCCGTCGGCGTCGAGGTCGTAGGTGACCGGCCCGCGGTTCGAGACGACGATCAGCTTCCTGCGCGTCCCCATCGTCCGGACCCTACCCAAGGCCCTGTGCGAGACCGGATCCGCGTCAGGCGGCGCCGGCCGAGACGGTCACGAGCTGGGTGTCGCCCGTGTCGTTCCCGTTGAGCCGGTTGAACAGCGCCAGCCAATCTCGCAGCAGGCGAGGCGTGAGGAAGTGCTGGCGGACGTACTCCTTGCCGCGAACGCCGCGCCGGCGGGCCTCCTCGGGGTCGTCCAGGATCTCGAGACAGGCGGCGGCGCACTCCTCGACGGAGTCCACGAGCCAGCCGGTCTCGCCGTCCTGGATCTGCGCGGGGATACCCCCGACGCGCCCGGCGACGGTCGGCCGCCCCTTCCACAGACCCTCCGTCACCGTCAGCCCGAAGCCCTCGCGGATCGACTTCTGCATGACGGCTGCCGAGTAGACCTGGAACGCGTTCACCTCGACGGAGCCGATGTTGTTGAGGTTCGACAGGATGAAGATGTCGGGGTCGCCCGCCGCGTACTCGACGGTCTGGTTGTAATAGTCCCAGCCCTCTGGGTCGTCGTGCGCCATCGACCCGACGAGCCCGAGCTGCAGGCCCGGATGCACCTCGCGCACCTTCCTGAATGCGTCGATGACGCCGAGCGGGTCCTTCCACGGGTCGAAGCGCGAGACCTGCGTCAGCAGCGGGCGCTGCACGTCGATCCCGAACTGGTCGACGATGTAGGCCGCGTCCTCGGCGGAGAGCGCGATGTTCTTCGGCGTCAGGGGGTCGATCGCCGGCGGCCAGATGAACGCCTCGGGCAGGTCGCCGGACTTGGGAACGTACTGCGGCATGTGGAAGATCGCCGCGTCGTACTTGGCCATCGACGGCAGCAGGACGTTGAGCACGTCCTCGTTCGGAGTCGAGAGGTCGATGTGGCAGCGCCAGATCCACTTCGCGTTCGAGTCCGGGAACTGCTCGATCATCGCGACCGGCTGCGGGTCGTGGACGATGATGATGTCGTACTCCGAGTCGTCGAACTCCTCCGCGTTCGACGCGTTGTACTGCTGGAAGATCCGCTCGTCCTCGTCGGTCAGCCCCTGCGGGTTCCCCTGGAGCGCGTTGTGGATCTTCTTGGTGACGTTGAAGAACTCGTCCTGCCCCTTGATGATCCGCCAGTCCGTCTCGAGACCCGCACTCTTCATCAGCGGGACGAGCGTGTAGTTGATCTCGGCCACGCCGCCGCCGAACGCCGTCGCGGAGACGTGGCAGACGCGCTTCCCCTCGAGCGGACCGGCCAGCCGCTGAATCTCGGCCATCAGCCCACGGCCGCTGATCGTCGCGTAGTCCGCGAGCGGCTTCGTTCCCACGTTGACGATCGGGAGCATGAGTCAGACGTCCGTGCGTTGCACGTGCTTCGGTCGTGCCGAGTGTCGGCCTATGCCTGGATGAACTTTACGAGCCTGAGGCGAGATCCCTGCCCGTCGTCCTTCGGACCCAGCTCCAGCTCGTCGGCGAGCTCACGGATGATCGCGATCCCGAGGCCGCCCTCGTTGAGGGCCGCCTCGTCCGCGCGCTCCGGCTCGGGCGCCTCGAAGCCGGCGCCGTCATCGAGGACCTCGATCACCAGCCGGTCGGGATGCAGCTCGTAGACGACCTCGACAGACCCCTCGCGGCCGTCCCCGTACGCGTGGCGCACGGAGTTCGAGCACGCTTCGGTCACGGCGAGCTTGAGGTCCCCGAGCGTCTCGTCCGGCAGCTCCCGCGACTGGGAGAGCCCGCTCAGCGCCAGCCGTACGAGCGAGATGTACTCGGCCTTCGCGGGGATGGTCAACCGCACGGTCGGTGCGGCGCCGTTGCCATTCGAGGGATTCGCCATGAATCGGGGAGGTTCTACCAGGTTTGCCGAACCGGATTCCGCTCGGTTTCCAGTATTCCTGCGAGCGCCTGGAGTCAAACCCTCCTAGTCGGTGCGGGGGCGCCGCGGGCGCTCGCCCAGGCGCACCGGGACGACGATTCGCCTGCCGTCCCTCAGCACGGTGAAGTCGACGACCTGCCCCGGTGAGAGCCGCTCGCTCACCACGCGGACGAGGTCGTCGGCGCTGCGGATGTCCTGTGAGCCGATCCGGACCACCACGTCGCCGCCGAGCCGGAAATCGAAGCCGTTCAGACGCCGCTGCTCGCTCCCACCCCGGAGGCCGGCCTTCTCGCCCGGCCCTTCGGGCACGACGGTGGCGATGACCGCGCCGCGCTGAACCGGATAGTCGAAGCGCTTCGCGATCGTGGGCGTCAGATCCTCGGTGTTGACGCCGACGTACGCGTAGGCGACCCGCCCGTTGCGGACGAGCTGCCGGAACGAGCGCTTCGCAGCGTTGATCGGGATCGCGAAGCCGACGCCCTCCGACTGGCCCGATTCGCTGCGGATCTGCGCGTTGATGCCGATCACGCGCCCGCGGGCGTCGAACAGCGGGCCGCCGGAGTTGCCGTGGGTGATCGGTGCATCGGTCTGGATCGCGTCCGCGACGTTGTACCCGGAGGTCAACGAGTCGATCGAGCGGCGCGTCGCCGAGACGACGCCTACGGACAGCGAGCTTTCGTTGCCGAACGGGCTGCCGAGGGCCGCCACCGGCGCGCCGACGACCACGCGGCTCGAGTCACCGAGAGGCACGGGATCGAGGTCGTGCTGCTCCGGATCGACCTTCAGGACGCTGACGTCGTCGAACACGTCCCACCCGATCACCGTCGCCTCGACGCGGTCGCGGTCGCGAAACCCGACGTACACGCGGTCTGCGGCCTCCGGCTCACCCTCGCCCTCGCCCGCCGTGGTGACGACGTGCGCGCTGGTGAGCACGTAGCCCTCCTCCGAGATGACGAACCCGGATCCCTGTGCGGCGTGCTGCGCCGCCGGGCGGTCGTCGAAGAACGCGTAGACCGTGACGACGCCGCCGCTGCGGGACTGGTAGATCGTCGCCGGATCGAAGCTGTTGCCGGCCAACGGCTTCGCGGCCCCGTCCGGATTCTCGATCTCGCGCTCGACGGGCAGCGCCGTGCCCGAGCCACCGACGAACACGGTCTCGGTGCCGCCGTCGAGCAGCCCGGTCGTGTCCGCGGCCAGCACGGCGAACAGGCCGCCGGCGAGCGCGGCGAGAACCACGAGGAGTGCAAGGACGGGCGGACGCACCGCTTTCTCACTGTAGCCGCGGATCTGCGGCCTACCAGGCCGTTTGCACGTGAAAACAGCTAGCGGGCGAGCGCGTGCTCCCGTTCGTCCACCGAAACGGGGCTGCGCGGGAGTCTCAGCGTGAAAACGGTACGGCCGGGTCGCGAGTCGAGCTCAATCTCGCCGCCCATCACGCCCGCCAGCTCGCGGGCGATCGCGAGCCCGAGCCCGGAGCCCGACGTAATCGCGCCGTCCGCCCGGTGGAAGCGCTCGAACACGTGCGGCTGGTCCTGCTCGGGGATGCCGGGCCCGTTGTCCTCGACGTTGAGCCGGACGCCGTCGCCGTCCTCCGCCGAGGTGAGCCGGATCTCGGTGCCCGGCGGGGTGTGGAGGATCGCGTTCTCGACGAGGATCCGGCCGATCTGGCGCACCCGCTCCTCGTCGGCGAGCGCGATCGCCGCCGGCTCGCTCGCTGCGTCGAGGTGATGCTCCCGGCCGCGGCCGACGCCGCCGAACTCGGCCACCAGCGACGACGCGATCTCCGCCAGGTCGACCGGGGCCATTTCCACGTGCAAACGGCCGGCGTCGAGCCGGGAGAGGTCGAGCAGGTCGGTCGCGAGCTTCGTCAGACGCTCGACCTGGAGCCGCATCTCCGTCAGGAACTCCCGCCTTGTGGCCTCGTCCATGTCCTCGTCCGTGAGCAGCTCGACGTGCCCGCCGAGCGCGAAGATCGGCGTCCGCAGCTCGTGCGAGGCGTTTGCGATGAACTCGCGCCGCGCACGCTCCAATGCGGCGAGCTGCTCGCGCATACGGTCGAAAGCACGGGCGAGCTCACCGAGCTCGTCGGCGCTCGAATCCGTGATCGGCTGGTCGAACCGGCCGCCCGCGATCCGGTCTGCAGCCCGCTCGAGCCGGTGGATGCGCCGCGAGAAGATCCTGGCGAGGACGATTCCGACGACCGCGGCAGCGAGCAGCGCCAGGAGGCCGGCGACGATGATGCGGTCGCGAACGAGCGACACGGTCTCGAGCGACTCGGTGAGCGGCGTCGACACGAGCAGCACGTAGATGCCCTCGAACGGCACGGCGACCTCGGCGAACTGCGTGCCGCCTCGCCTGACGATCCCGCTCTCCGTGCGCCGGTGCTCGGCGGCGGCCTGCGCGATCGGATCGCTCTCCGACTCGGATTGCCCGACCACTCGCGAATCCGCGATCGGCGTCAGGAGCACGGGGGCCGGCGACTCGGTGAGGTGCTGGAAGATCGCGACGCGGGCGCCCCGCACCTGGCTCTCCGTGGCAACGAAGTCCTGGGGGATCAGCTCCTGCGTCTCCGCGGTGTTGGCGTAGTCGCCGATGATCGCGTCGGCGGTCCGCTCCAGCTGGGCGATGCGGCCCTCGATCAGCCGTTCCTCCAGCGTCGGGACCACGGCCACGTAGACGATCACCAGCGCGCCGAACACCAGCGCGACGAGCGCCAGGCTGAGCTTGAGCCCGACGGTGCGGAACCGCATCAGGCGTCCCGGAAGCGGTAACCGGCGCCACGCACGGTCAGGATGAACTCCGGCTCGCTCGCGTCGCGCTCGAGCTTCTCCCGCAGGTGCCGGACGTGGACGTCGATCGTACGCGGCTCTCTGTACGCGGAATCGCCCCAGAGCGCCTCCAGCAGCTGTCTCCGGCTGAACACGCGTCCCGGGTTCGACGCCAGCGTCCGCAGGAGCTCGAACTCGACGTACGTCAGCTGGACCAGGTCGCCGCGAACCTCGACGGTTCTCCGGGCCGGATCGACGAGCAGGCCCTCGGCCTGGATCACCTCGCCGTCGCGCCGGTCCTGCAGGGCCGGCAGCGACGCGCGGCGCAGCAGCGCGCGGACGCGGCTCCGGAACTCGCGGATCGAGAACGGCTTCGTGATGTAGTCGTCCGCGCCGAGCTCGAGGCCGAGCACCTTGTCGAGCTCGTCGTCGCGCGCCGTGAGCATGATGATCGGCACCGTGCTCTGCGCCCGGAGGCGCTTGCAGACCTCGAGACCGTCCAGCTTCGGGAGCATGAGGTCGAGCACGACGAGGTCGACCGGCTCCGAGGCGAACTTGGCGAGCGCCTCCTCGCCGTCCTTCGCCGCCAGGACACGGAACCCGTCCCGTTCCAGCGGATACGAGAGGAGCTTCTGAACAGCGTCCTCGTCGTCTACGAGGAGGATTGTCGAAGAGTCGGGCACGGTCGCATCACCGCCGGGCGCGCGAAGCCGGGGCCCTCCCTACTATAGCCCCGGAAATGCCGCCGTTCCGGCCCCCAACCTCGCGGAGGCGGCCCCGGCCCGGCTCGCTCGAGCGCCCTGTCAACGCCCGCGCCTACCGTGGCACGGCGCTGCTCGTCGCGATCCCGCTCCTGATCACCGCATTCACGATCACGCGGCCGGAAAGCCTGCCCCCGCCGACCTTCCCGCCGGCGTTCGACGAGGTCGGCGCGACGCAGTCCGCACGGGAGCTCGCGACGCAGTACCCGAACCGCACGCCGGGCTCTCCGGAGGCCGGCGACGCAGCGAACTGGGTCGCCGAACGGCTCGCGTCGTTCGGTTTTCGCGTGCAGCGGGACCGGTTCACGGCCACGGTCCCCGATCAGGGCAGCGTGACGCTGGAGAACGTGATCGCGGTGTCGCCCGGCCGCTCGCCGGAGGTGCTCGTCGTGATCGCGCACCGCGACAACATCGGGACGACGGGACAGGGCGCGAACGACAATGCCTCCGGCACGGGCGTGCTGCTGGAGCTCGCCCGCGGCTACGGATTGCGGACCGCTCCGGCGCCGGGGCAGGAGCGCGCACCGGCGAGCCCGACGCACACGATCGTCCTGCTCTCCTCGGACGGGGGTGGGTACGGGGGTCTTGGAGCCGTTCGGTTCCTCGAGACCTCGCCCTACCGCGGCCGGATCGCGGCCGCCCTCAACCTCGTCGCCGTGGGCGGCCCCGACACCCTGCGGATCGAGATCGCGGCCGACCGGCCGCGCTCCCCCGACGCCACGCTCGTCGAGACCGCCGCCGCGCGGGTGCTGCAGCGGGCTGGGACGGAGCCGCGCCGCACGCACGCCGCCGGACAGCTGATCGACCTCGCGTTCCCCTTCAGCCTCTACGAGCAGGCGCCGTTCGTCGGAGCCGGCGTCCCGGCGCTGAGCCTGACGACGGCCGGCGTCCGCCCGCCCTTGCCCGCAACCGACACGCTCGAGCGGCTCGACGACCGCCGAATTGGGCAGGCGGGCCGATCGGCCGAGGCGCTGCTCGGCTCGCTCGACGAGGGCGTCGCGCTCGCGCGCGACACCTCGACCTACCTCTACCTCGGTGCCCGCATCGTGCAGGGCTGGGCCGTGAAGCTCGTGCTCATCACGGCGCTCCTGCCGTTCCTGCTGGCCGCCGTCGACCTGTTCGCGCGCTGCCGCCGCCGCCGGATCCCGCTCGCGCCGGCCCTGCGCAGCTACCGGACGCGGCTCGCGTTCTGGCTCTGGACGGGCCTCGCGTTCGGGTTCCTCGCGCTCGCCGGCGCCTGGCCCGAGGTCGAGCTCCCGCCGCCGCTGGGCACGCAGCTCGCCGGCGAGTGGCCCGTGGCCACCTTGACGATCTTCGGCGTCTTCGTGTTCGCCAGCTGGCTGGTGGGACGCGAGCGGCTGATCCCGCGGCGGCCCGTCTCCGCCGAGGAGGAGCTCGCGGGCCAGACGGCTGCGCTGCTGGTCCTCGCCGTTCTCGCCCTGCTGACCGTCGCGATCAACGCGTTCGCACTGATCTTCCTGCTGCCGTCGCTCCACGCCTGGCTCTGGCTGCCGCAGGTTCGGCACAGCGCGATCTGGCTCCGCGCCGCCGTGCTGGCCATCGGGCTGCTCGGCCCGGCGATCCTGCTCGGATCGTTCGCCTGGCGCTTCGGGCTCGGTCTCGACGCGCCCTGGTACGTCCTCGAGCTGGTCGCGATCGGCTACGTGCCCCTGCCGGCGATCCTCATCGGGCTCGCGTGGCTCGCGGCCGCCGGACAGCTCACGGCGATCTCCGCGGGCCGCTACATGCCCTATCCCGACGCCCGCGAGCGGCCGCCGCGCGGGCCGATCCGGCAGCTGGTCGGCCGGCTGCTGAGCCTGGCGCTCGGCCGCCGGATGGCCGGCGAGCTCAGGCGAGCGGCAGGTAGCTGACCGGCGCTCCGCTCGGGAGCTCCTCGGTGCCGGCGGGGATCAGCACGAGCGCGTCGGCTCCGGCAGCCGTCGCGATCATGTGCGACTCCTGGCCGCCGAGGACATCGAGTCGGACGTCGGAGCCCTCGATCACCGACCGCGCGCGCACGAGCTCCGTCCGGGCGGCGTTCTGACGGACGGGCCGGGCGAGCCGGCCGGGCAGGAACCGCGGCAGCGGCTCCGCGGCACGCTGGAGCGCGAGCAGCGCCGGCCGGACGAACAGCTCGAAGCCGACCAGCGACGACACCGGGTTGCCCGGGAGCCCGAACACGAGCGTCGATCCCCGCACTCCGAACCAGATCGGCTTCCCCGGCTTCACGGCGACACCCCAGAAGACCTCCTCGATGCCGAGGCCGGCGCCGACCGAGCGGACGACGTCGTGCGGCCCGACGGAGACGCCGCCCGAGGTGACGAGCACGTCGGCCTGCACGCCCGCCTCGAGCTCGGCCCGGTGCGCCTCCTCCTCGTCCTCGACGGTCTGCAGGTGCTTCACGTCCGCGCCCGCCGAGCGGAGCTGGGCGGCGAGCAGCGTGCTGTTCGCGTCGTAGATCTGTCCGGGGCCGAGCTCCTCGCCGGGAGGGCGGAGCTCGGTTCCCGTCGCCAGGACCGCCGCCCGCGGGCGGCGAGCACACGACACCTCTGCGACTCCGGCGGCTGCGAGCGCGCCGATCTGCGCGACCCCGAGCGGCTGGCCGCCGTCGACCACGACCGCGCCGAGCTGGACATCGCCGCCTCGTGGCCGGACGTTGGCACCCTGCGGCACCGGATCGGCGATCTCGATGTCGTTGCCCGTATCGGCAACAAGCTCGAGCTGGATCACCGCGTCGGCGCCCTCGGGCACCGCGCCGCCCGTCGCGATCCCCATCGCCTCGCCCGCCTCCAGCTCGCGCGTCGCGGGCCGCCCGGCCGCGATCCGCTCACCCACCGGCAGCCTCCCGGGCGTGTCGGCGGATCGCACCGCGAAGCCGTCCATCGCCGAGCTGTCGAACGGCGGCAGGTCGACCTGAGCGAGCGCCGGCTCGGCGAGCACCCGGCCGACCGCGTCGTCGAGCGGCACGCGCTCCAGCTCCAGCGGCTGGACCCGCTCGAGGACGAGGCGCTGCGCCTCCTCGATGGACAAGAGCGCCGCCAAGCGGCGCATAAGCTACCGGCGTGATCTCGGTCGTCGTCCCCGTCCACGACGAGGATCGGAGCGTCGAGCTGCTGTACGACGAGCTCGCGAGCGCCCTCGCGCCGCTGGACCGCACGTGGGAGGCCGTGTTCGTCGACGACGGCTCGACCGACGGCTCGTTCGCGGCGCTCACACGGCTTCACGACCGGGCGCCGAACGTCCGCGTGGTTCGCCTCCGCCGGAACTTCGGCAAGTCCGCGGCGCTGGCGGCCGGCTTCCGCCATGCGGAGGGCGAGGTCGTCGTCACGATCGACGCCGACCTCCAGGACGACCCGGCGGAGGTCCCACGGCTCTTGGCCAAGCTGGACGAAGGCTTCGACCTCGTCTCCGGCTGGAAGACCAAGCGTCGTGATCCCTGGCGCCGCAGGCTCGTCTCGAGGATCTTCAACTCGGTCGTGAGCCGCGCGTCGGGGCTGAGGCTCCACGATATGAACTGCGGCCTGAAGGCGTACCGCGCCGAGGTCGTGCGATCGCTCCGCATCTACGGCGAGCTGCACCGGTTCCTTCCGGTGCTCGCGCACGACCGTGGCTTCCGCGTCGCGGAGCTACCCGTGAACCACCGGCCGCGAGAGCACGGCCGCTCGCGGTACGGCGCCGAGCGCTACGTGCGCGGGTTCCTGGACTTCCTGACCGTCTCCTTCATGGGCCGGTACCGGCACCGGCCGCTGCATCTCTTCGGCGGCCTCGGCCTCGTCTTCGCGTTGATCGGCAGCGTCGTGCTCGTCTACCTGACCGTTCTCAAGCTGACCGGCTCCGCGATCGGCCACCGGCCGCTGCTGACGCTCGGCGTCCTGCTCGTCGTCGTCGGCTTCCAGTTCTTCTCGCTGGGCCTGCTCTCAGAGCTGATCACGAGCCACCACGAGGAGCGGACGGGGTCGGCCGACGAGCTGCACGTCGACGAGGTGCTCGAGCCGAAGGAACATCACCGGGTCAGCGGCTAGCGCCTCGTGCGCGTCCTCTACTTCGGCACCTACGAGCGCACCTACCCGCGAAACGCGCAGGTGATCTCGTGCCTGCGCCGGGCGGGCGTGGAGGTCATCGAGCGGCACGAGGCAGTCTGGGAGGGACAGGAGCAGAAGTGGTCGGTCGGCGTCGGCGCCGTCGCGCGCCTTTCGCTCGCACGGCTGCGCCTGCGGCGTGGGTCTGTGCCCGACGCCGACGTCGTGGTCGTCGGCTACCCGGGACATCTCGACCTCGGCGCAGCCCGGCGCGCGGCCCGCGGAAAGCCGGTCGTCTTCAACCCGCTGGTGTCGCTGGAGGACACGTTCGTCGCGGATCGGGGCCGGTTCCGTCCAGGCTCGCTCGCCGCGCGGATGCTGCGCCGGATCGACCGACGGGCCTTCCGGGCGGCCGACCTCGTCGTCGCGGACACGGAGGCGCACGCGGACTTCCTCGCCGAGCTGACGAGCGTTCCGCGGGACCGCTTCCGCGTCTGCTTCGTCGGCGCCGAGGAGTGGGTGTTCGAGCCGAATTGGAGCCCGCAGGAGCCGTTCACCGCACTCTTCGTCGGGAAACTGATTCCGCTCCACGGTCTCCAGACGATCCTGGAGGCGGCGCGGCTGGCGCCTGAGGTCCCGGTGCGGGTGGTCGGCAGCGGCCAGCTCGACGACCTGCTCGCGGAGCGGCCCCCGAACGTCGAGTGGGTCCCCTGGGTGCGGTACGAGGAGCTGCCGCACGAGCTGTCGCGCGCAGGCTGTGCGCTCGGCATCTTCGGGACCTCGGGAAAAGCCCGGCGCGTGATCCCCAACAAGGCGTTCCAGGCCCTCGCGTGCGGCGTCCCGCTCGTCACCGCCGACACGCCGGCCGCCCGGGAGCTGATCGACGACCAGACAGCCGTGCTGGTGCCGCCCGGCGATCCCGAGGCGCTCGCCGGCGCGCTCCGCCGCCTCGCGAATGACCGGGAGCTCGCTGCGCGACTCGCGGCTGCGGGCCACGCCGTCTATCGCGAGCGCGCAAGCGAGGAGGCGCTCGGCCGGCGCTGGCGCGCGATCCTCGAGGAGGTCGCGTGAGGACGCACGAGTGGGGGACGGCGCCCGAGTTCGTCGGCCCGCGCCACGAGCTCCGCGAGCGGCTGCTGCTGAAGCTCTTCCTGTCCGCGTCGCCCGGGCCCCGCGTCCTCGATGCGGGAGCCGGCCAGGGCTCGATGTCCGTGCGCCTGGAGCGGCTCGGGTTCGAGGTGACGAGCTCGGACTCGTCGGCCGCTGCGGTCCAGGTCCTCCGTGACCGGCTCGCCGGGGAGGTCGTGCAGGCGAGCCTCACGGGGCTCCCCTTCGAGGACGCGCGCTTCGACGGGGCGGTCCTCGGCGAGGTGCTCGAGCACGTGCAGGACGACCAGGGCGCTCTGCGCGAGGTCGCGCGCGTGCTGCGCCCGGGCGCCGTCCTCGCGCTCTCCGTTCCGGCCGACCCCGACCTCTACGGGCCCAGCGACGAGTGGGCCGGTCACGTCAGGAGGTACACGCGCGAAGCGCTGCTGGCGGTGTGCGAGGGGGCCGGCCTCGAGGTCTTGCGCTGCTCGGCGTGGGGGTTCCCGCTCTCGCGCCTCTACCATCGCCACGTCTATGAGCGGTACCTCGACCGGCACGGGCCCAGCCGGCCCGGCGGCCGACACCGGCCCCTCGTCGCCGCCGTCGGAGCGCTCCTCCAGGTCGACCGGCTCTTCGTCGGCGTCGAGCGCGGCGCGCTGGGCTACCTCGTGCTGGCGACGCGTCCGTAGCCCGAAAGGCGTCCTCTGGACGGGGATGGCGGTCTACGCCGCCGGCTTCGGCGCGCTCGCCGCGCAGGAGCACCGGGCCTTCGAGACGGGCCGCTTCGACCTCGGGAACATGGTGCAGGCCGTCTGGTCCACGGCGCACGGCAGGCCGCTCGACGTGACCGAGCTGGGCGGCGACCAGATCTCGCGCCTCGGCGCGCACGTCGACCCGGTGCTCGCCCTGTTCGCGCCGCTCTGGTGGATCTGGCCCAGCCCGACGATGCTCCTCGTCGTCCAGGCGGCGGTGATCGCCGTCGGCGCGCTCCCGTTCTTCTGGCTCGGCCGCAAGCACCTCGGCTCCGACTGGGCCGGCGCCCTCTGCGGCCTTGCCTACCTCGTCTACCCGGCCGTGCAGTGGCTGGCGCTGGACGAGTTCCACCCCGTGGCGCTGGCCTGTCCGCTGCTCGCGTTCGCGTTCTGGTACCTCGACGAGGAGCGGCTGTGGGCGTTCGCGCCGTTCGCGCTCGGCGCGGCGTTCACGAAGGAGGAGGTGCCGCTCGTCCTCGCCGCCCTGGGCATCTGGTACGCGCTCGCGAAGGGACACCGCCTCGCGGGAGCGGTGATCGCCGTCGCCGGGATCGCCACCACGGCGCTCTGGCTGGGCATGGTGATGCCGCACTTCCGCGAGGGCGCCGAGCCTGCGTTCTACGGACGCTACGACGCCGTCGGCGGCTCGCCGGCCGGGATCGTCAAGACGGCGCTCACCGACCCGCTGTCGATCCTCGAGGCGACGACGCAGGGCCGCGACCTCCAGTACCTGGCCGAGCTCGGCCTGCCGCTGGCCGGGCTCTTCCTGCTCGCGCCGCTGGCGCTGATCGCGGCGCTGCCGGAGCTGCTCGCGAACCTCCTCTCGTCGGTCTCGAACCAGACGTCCATCCGGTTCCACTACACCGCACCGATCGCACCCTTCGTCCTCGCGGCCGCGATCCTCGGTGCGGCGCGGATCGAGCGATCACGGCGAGCCGCCGCCGTCCTGCTCGCCGCGTCGGCGACCGGGGCGATCGTGGTAGGACCGCTCAGGGCCGGCGAGCTGGTCCCCGATCGGGTGTCCGCACACGATCGAGCAGCCGCACGAGCTGTGGGCCTCGTCCCGGCGGATGCCGCCGTCAGCAGCACGAACGGCCTCGGGGGCCATCTGTCCGAGCGGCGCCGCATCCACAGCTTCCCGGTGATCCGCGACGCCGAGTGGGTCGCAGTCGACCTCGAGCGCGCGTCCTATCTCGACAGGCGCTCGGATCCCTCGACGACCGCCGTCCCGTTGGCTCGGCTCCTCCAGAGCGGCTCCTGGCGAACGGTCTTCGACGAGGACGGGATCATCGTCCTCAGAAGGAGCCCGTAGAGGACGAGCAGGAGGAGGTCGCGGGCGACGACGAGCCACGCGATCCCGCCGACCGCGAACAGCTCGCGGTAGTGGAAGAACCAGAGCCGCCCGAGCAGGAGCGCGACCCCGAGCACCACGGCGGCGGCAATCCCTGCCAGCGGGACGACGGGAACGAGCCAGACGAGGTACTGCGGCGACACGAAGCGCGCGAAGGCGAGAAAGCCCGCGAGCGTCGCGGCGGTGCCGACCACGAGCCTGCGATCGGTCGCGTGGCCGCGAAGGAAGAGCACGAGGACGAGCGCCACTGCCGCGACCTGCGCGACCGAGCTCGCCACGGCCAGCGCGTCCGGGAGCGCTCCGTCCAGATCTCGCGAAAGCGCCGCCGTCGACCCTCGCACGACCTCCGCCTCGTACAGGCCGACGCGGTCGGCCGCGAGGAGCAGGGCGCCGCCCAGGCTCTCGAGCTGCAGCCCGCGGCCCGCCTGTGCGCGAACGCTCTCGACGAGCCCGTCCCAGCCGAGCACGGCGAACGGCGCGACCAGGACGAGGACGGCGGCACCGAAGGCCGCGAGCGGCAGCCTGAGCGATCGCCCGTTTCGCCACAGCCAGACACCGAAGAGCGGCAGGAGCGCGAGCGCGTAGAGCTTCGCCGCGAACGCCACGCCCAGCAGCGCGAACGCGAGCGTGTCCCGCCGCCAGAGAAGCGCGGCCAGGGAGCCGGCGACGAGCAGCGCCGGGAACGCGTCGTACGTGTTCAGCAGCACCGGCCCGACGATGACCGGCGAGGCCGCGACCGCCAGCACGACGCCGTACAGCCCGCGATCGCTCGCTCCGAGCCGCACCGCGATCAGCCCGATCACGAGCAGCGTCGCGAGGCCCACGAGCGCCATCAGCACCTTGAACGCGTGCAGGTACCAGCCGTCCGGCAGCAGCGCCGGCGGCGTGAAGACGAGGAACCCGCCCGGCGGGTACTCGACGAAGAAGTCGCGGTAGGGGATGCGCCCGTCGAGCAGCGACCCGGCGTAGTCCCCGTAGACGCCGACGTCGCGGAAGCGCCGCTCGCGGGAGAGCCCACCCGGAGGGATCGCCGCGGCGACGAGGTACACGGGTGCCGCGACGGCGAGCGCCCGGAGAGCGCGACTCAGCTCAGTTCTCGCCGTCTCGCGGCTCGTGGCCTGGCGGGATCGAGACAGGGCCCTCGGCCGGCGGCGGCGGCGGCGGAGCGGGCTCCTCCGGGGCCGGCTCCTCCTCGTCCTCTTCCTCCTCGGGCTCGGACGGCGGGACGTAGTAGTCGTCGGGGTCGTAGTACGAGCCGTTCGCGTACTGACCGTCGAACGGCCGCCATTCCGGCTCCGACCGAGGCTCCTGGAAGTCGACCTCCGGGGTGTTGCCGATCGACGAGCGCATGAAGAGGTTCCAGATGATCGTCGGGAAGGTGCCGCCGGCGACCTGGATCCCGTGGACGTTCTCCATCGGGATCTGGCCTTGCGGGTACCCGACCCAGACCGTCGTGCTCAGGTTCGGCGTGTAGCCGCAGAACCAGGCGTCGGTGTGCTCGTCCGTGGTGCCGGTCTTGCCGGCCGCAGGGCGGCTGAAGAACACGCCGGCGTTCGTGCCGGTGCCGCCGTCGATGTTGTCCTCGAGGATCTCCGTGACCTCGTCCGCGACCCAGTCCGCGACGACACGCCGCCGCTGCGGCTTGCCCCAGCCGGCGTCCGTGTCCTCGGTGCCGTCGGGCAGGACGACCTTCCGGATGGCCATCGGCTCGGAGTAGATCCCGCCGGCCGCGAGCGTCGCGTACGCCGAGGCCATGTCCAGCGGCGAGATCGCCGCGGAGCCGAGGCCGAGCGACGGAACGTAGACGCCCTCCTTCGTCCGGAGGTTCGAGCGGACGCCGAGCCGGTGCGCCATCGCCGCGACCTTCTCGGGGCCGAGGTCGAGGGTCAGCTGCGCGTAGACGGTGTTGTCGGACGAGAGCGTCGCCGTCGAGATCGGGACGCTGCCGAGGTAGCTGTGGCTGTAGGTGGAGACCTCCCACGGCTCGCTCAGCGGGTCGGGCTGGTAGGTGAACGGCCGCGAGGTGTAGGTCGTCGAGTCGGGGTCGACACCCTCGGCGATCGCCGCGGCCAGCACGAAGGTCTTGAAAGTCGAACCGGCCTGGCGGCGGCCCTGGGACGCGAGGTTGAACTGGTTGCCGCGCCGCCCCGGGGTCACTGCGGTCATGGCGCGGATGGCACCGTTCGCCGGGTTGATGGCCACGATCGCCGCGGCCGGGTCGTCCTGGTACGGAAGCGTCCGGAGGACGGCGTTCCGCGCGTCCTGCTGGAACTTCCGGTCGACGGTGGTGTAGACCCGGAGCCCGCCCGAGCGGACGGTGTTCGCGCCGTACTGCGCGATCAGCAGCGGCCGCACGTAGCTGAAGAAGTACGGCTCGCGGATCCGGGTGTAGAGCTTGCCGGGCCGGAGCCGGAGCTCACGCTGGGAGATCGCCTGCTGGTACTGCCGCTCCGTGATCTTCCCCTGGTCGAACATCGCGCGGAGCACCTGGTCGCGACGCGCGAGCGCCGTGCGCGGGTTGTTGAACGGGTCGTAGACCGACGGCGCCTGCGTGAGACCCGCCAGCAGCGCAGCCTCGCCCAGCCCGAGCTTCCAGGCAGGCTTGGAGAAGTACGTCTGCGCCGCAGCGTGCACGCCGTACGCGCGGCTGCCGTAGAAGACCGTGTTGAGGTAGCTCGCGAGGATCCAGTCCTTCGAGCGCCGCCGGTTCAGCCGGACGGCGAGACAGGCCTCGATCGCCTTGCGCTCGAAGGTGACCTCGTTGCCCACGTAGAGGTTGCGGACGAGCTGCTGCGTGAGCGTCGAGCCGCCCTCGACGACCTTCCCGGCCCGGACGTCCGCGGCAAGGGCGCGCGCGATGCCCTCGAGGTCGATCCCGCTGTGCTCGTAGAAGCGCCGGTCCTCGATCGCGATCGTCGCGAGGCGCATCCACTTGCTGATCCTGTTCAGCGGCACCGGCTGGCGGTTCTTCTCGGCCGGAATCGAGCCCAGCAGCGAGCCGTCGGCTGCGTAGACGAACGAGTTCTGGCCGATCTCGACGGGACGCAGTCGGTCGAGGTCGCAGCGCGGGCCGATGGTCGCCGCGCCCGTGATCCCGGCGGCGCCGATACCCGCCAGGACGAGCACGACGAGGGCGACGATCAGCGCGAGCCTGCGGCGGTGTCTCGCCTTCACCCGCCGCCGCTGGCGTCGTGTCCGGCGCCGATAGGTGTCCTCCGCGGCCCGCCGCGACTGGCGGCGGCGCTTGCTCCGTTCGTACGGGCTCACGCGTAGATCCCGGCCTCGCGCAGGCGCGCGTGAGAGCGAAGGCGGAGATCGCTCTCGAGCCGGCGCGCCTCGTTCTCGTTCTCGGCCCAGGCGCGGAGCGTCACGCTCGTCTCGTCGGCGAGCGCACTGACGAGCACGTCGCTCGGAGTCGTTGCGTCACGGAGCAGGTCGATCACTTCCCGGAGATCCTTGTCGCGCGGCACGGGGACGATGACCTCGGCCAGCGTCTCGCGGCTCGCGATGGTGGAGTTCTTGATGGTATCGGCAGCCAGGCGCTCGTTCGGGATCACGAGCCGCGTCCGGTCGTCCTGCCGGATGCGCGTGTAGACGAGGCCGATCTCCTCGACGATCCCCTCGCCCTCCGCGACCGCGACCCGGTCTCCGAGCCGGATCGGCTGCGCGAGCCCGATCATCACGCCGGCGACGAAGTTGGACAGCGTCCGCTGCGAGGCGAGCCCGATGACGAGGCCGATGATCGCGGACGAGGCGAGCAGGCCGCCCGCCACGGCGCGGACCTGCGGGATCAGCAGCAGCGCCGTGAGGATCCCGACGAAGATGATCGCGCCCATGATGCTGCGACGTAGGACGCGGTAGCGGGTCGCCGCCCCCGGGGCGAGCTCGCGCCTCGCCATCCGCATGTCGACGAGCTTGGCGAGCACCACGGCGGCGCCGATGACAGCGATGACCGCGATCAGGCGGTTCCAGTCCACGGCCCGCTAGTTCGACGCGCTACAGCGGTTTCCGGCCCTGAGGCGTCGCTTGCGATGCCGATTACTCGTCGATTTCGGAGAGCGGCTTCCGCCCGGCGTACCCCTCGTCTGCGCCGTGCCAGAAGGCGATCTCGTCCTCGCCGAGGCGCCAGCAGAGGAGGATCTCCTCGCCGTCCCGCAGCGCGGGGAAGTCGAGCAGCCCCTCGTCGAGGTCCTTGATCTGCGCGCCTGCGGACTGGATGCGCTCGATGCAGACGGCCAGGGCCGTCGCCTGCTGCTCGAGCTCCTCCTCCGCGTCCGCGAAGTCCGACGGCGTCAGGTCGCCGCCGTTCGAGCCTGCCTGGGACGTGAGGCCGCCGCGCCGCTCCTGTGCGGCGACGAACCGCCGCCGGTGCTCGACCATCTGCTCGACGACCGGGCGGAGCTCGTCGACCGCGCGGTTGGCCTGCTCGACGGTGAAGTAGCGTGGCGCCATCGGCCGTATTCTCGACGTCTTCCTGTGGAGCCGGGCGGCGATCTGGGCGGCCGTGGTCTTCGCGTACCTGACGTTCGAGCCGAACGTGCACCCCGACGTCGCCCGCTGGGACCGTCCGGAGCTCACGCGCGACCTCGGCGTTCTCGTGGACGTCTGGGCGCGGTGGGACAGCGTCTGGTTCCTCCGGATCGCGGAGGACGGCTACAGGGCGGCAGAGGATGCGGCCGCTGCCTTCTACCCGCTCTACCCGCTGCTCGTAGGGGCCGTCGGTCGGCTGCTCCTCGGCCACTACGTCCTGGCCGGCGTCCTGGTCTCCCTGGCCGCCTGCCTCGCTGCGTTCACCCTGCTCTACCGGCTGGCGCTGCCCAGGCTCGGCGACGACGGTGCGCGACGCACCGTCCTCTACCTGGCGATCTCCCCCTACGCGCTCTTCCTCGGGGCCGTGTACAGCGAGTCCGTGTTCCTGCTGGCCGCCGTCGCGAGCTTCTTCCTCGCGGAGCAGCGCCGCTTCCTCGGCGCCGGTGTCGTCGCCGGGCTGGCCTGGCTCACGCGTCCGCTCGGCGTCGCCCTGCTCCCGGCGCTCGCCCTCCTGGCCTGGCGGGAGCCTCGGCGTGGCCGGGCCCTGCTGGAGCTCGCCGTTGCGCCGGCGCTCTTCGCCCTCTACCCGCTGTACCTCTGGTGGAAGGTCGGCGACCCGTTTGCGTTCGTACACGCGGAGGGAACATGGAGCCGGCATGTGTCGCCGGTCGGGCCGCTGGGCGGCATCTGGGACGGGCTGCGGGCCGGCTGGGCCGGCGTCCGGCAGCTCGCGTCCGGCTCGGACGCGACGCGCTACTGGAGCGCCGTCCAGGACTCCGACCCTGACCGGGTCGCTGCGATCAACCTCGCGCAGCTGGCGTTCCTCGTCCTCTTCGTCGTCTTGACCGTCGTCGCCTGGCGGCGCTTCGGCGCGCCCTACGGCCTGTTCGCCGCGCTGAGCCTCGCGATCCCGCTCAGCGTGCCGTCCGAGCGATGGCCGCTCCTGTCGATCCAGCGGTTCGGGCTCGTCGTCTTCCCGCTCTTCATGGCGCTCGCCGCGCTCGGTTCCCGCCCGCGCGTGCACACCGGGGTGGTAGTCGTGAGCGCCGTGCTGCTCGGCGTCGTCTCGGCCCAGTGGGCCCTCTGGCAGTGGGTCGCGTGAGCGAGCCGGTCATCGAACGGCCACAGCCGTCGCTCGGGCGCAAGCTCGCGGCGTGGTGGGTCCTCGTCGGGACCCTGATCCTGATCGGCTTCCTGTCCGCGGCCGCAGCGGACGACGACGTCGACCGCTCGGACGCCGTCTACCAGTACGACTTCGCCCTCGGCGGGATCGTCGTGTACACGCTCCTGATCGGGATCGTGCTCCTCATCGCGCGGGGGCTCGACTGGCGCGAGACCTTCGCACTACGACAGCCGAGCTCGTGGGCCCGCGCCGGGGCGCTGACCCTCGGCCTGCTCGTGGCCGTGTTCATCGTCGGGGCGATTCTCGAGGCGATCTTCCACGCGGGCGAGGAGCAGGGCCTCGACCCGGCCGGCTGGCAGCCGGATCGCGCGGGCGCGCTCGCACTGAGCTTCGTGGCGATCGCCGTCATGGCGCCACTCGCCGAGGAGCTGACGTTCCGCGGCCTCGGCTACTACCTGCTGAGCCAGTTCGGCGCGTGGGCGGCGATCGTCATCACCGGCCTCACGTTCTCGCTCGCCCACGGGCTGATCGTCGGCATCCCGGTCTTCTTCGTGATCGGCGCCGGGCTGGCGTTCCTGCGTTACCGGACGAACAGCCTGCTGCCGCCGATCCTCGTGCACATGGCCTTCAACGGCCTGCAGCTCGTGATCGGCGTCTTCGGCTGACGCCAGCTGGTTCCTCGGCGGGGGCCAGCTAGTTTTCTTCTTCGCCGACGGCGAACTGATCGGGGGAGACGTCGTCGAGGAACTTCTTGAACTCGTCGACGATCTCTTCCTCGTTCACGTCCTCGCCCTCGAACTCGATCGCGGACTCCTCGATCACGCGCTCGGCCGCGAAGATCGGCGCGTCCGAGCGAACGGCGATCGCGATCGCGTCGGACGGGCGGGAGTCGATCTCGATCTCGGACCCGTTCTGCTGGACGGTGATGCTCGCGTAGAACGTGTTCTCGCGGAGCTCGGTGACCGTGATCCGGACGACCTCCGCGTCGAGCTGCTCGAGCATGTCGGCGAGCAGGTCGTGGGTCATCGGGCGCGGCGTGGAGGCGCCCTGGAGCTTCATGAGGATGGCCGCAGCCTCGGGATGGCCGATCCAGATCGGCAGGAACTTGTTCCCGTCGGCGGTCTTCAGCAGCACGATCGGCTGCTTGCCGACGAGGTCGAAGCTGACGCCGTAGATGACCATCTCGTGCATGGGCGACCCGTTCTGATGTTAGCGCCGTGCTCCTCCGCCGAACCCGGTTCGATCGTCCGCTACCATCGCCACTCGCGGGCGATTAGCTCAGTTGGTTAGAGCGCCGCTCTGATAAGGCGGAGGTCCCTGGTTCGAATCCAGGATCGCCCATCGCTCCGTTCTCAGGTTTCAGCTTCGTGCCCGTCGGAAGGACCGGGGCATGGATACCTCAGTGATCATCATCTTCGTGATCGCGATCGCGATCGTTCTCGTCATCGCGTGGGTCGTCGGTCAGCGGGCGCGCGAGCGGCAGCTGGAGAATCGGCGAACCGAGGCGACAGAGCTCCGGGAGGAAGCGGAGCAGCGCGCGGCACGCGCGGACGAGCGCGAGGCGCTGGCCGAGGAGCAGGCCGAGCGGGCCCGCAGCGAGCGAGCGGAGGCCGAAGAGCAGGTCCGCCGGGCCGACGACATCGACCCGGACCGCGACAGCTAGCTCAGTGCAGGAGGGTGGTCTCGCGGAGGTAGTCCGCGACGGCCAGCAGGAACGCCGTGTCCCCGGCGAGCTCGGCGACCGTGCCCTTGGTGTGCTCGTCGAGCTCGTCGTCCCGCGCGAGCTCGGTCAGGAACGGCTCCAGCCGACCCTCCTGCGTGAGGTGGGCCATGCGGAGGAAGAGGGCGCGGGCGTCCTCGTCCTGGGAGATGGCCTCGAGCCACTCGATGTCCTGCTGCCAGAGTCCGAGCATCTAAGGGACAACGCTTGCCCCCCGCTGCTGGTTACGGCCTATCGGTTCTCGAGCGCCGCTTCGAGCGTCTCGACGATCTCCGCGAGCTCGACGTCGTCGGCGAACGAGATCTCCAGGCGGCCGTTTCTCACCCTCGCTCCGCGCCCGGTCAGCCGCTCGGCGGCGGCCCGGGCCCGGTCGACCAGAACGGGGTCAGCCGGCATCCTGGCGGCCTTCCGCGGCTTGCGCCGGGCACCCGACCAGCGCGCCGCCCGCTCGGCCTCGCGCACGGAAAGCCCGCGGCGGACGATCTCCCGGGCGAGCCGGCGGCGATCCTCGTGGTCGGGCACCGCCAGGACCGCGCGGGCGTGGCCCTCGCTGAGCTCGTTCCGCTCGAGCATCGCGAGCACGTCCTCCGGCAGGTCGAGCAGGCGCATGCGATTGGAGACGGACGGCTTGGAGCGGCCGACCTGGTCGGCGATCTCACCGAGACCCAGCTCGAACTCGTCCACGAGGAGCGCGTACGCGCACGCCTCCTCCACGGGCGACAGCTGCTCCCGCGCGACGTTCTCGACCAGCCCGAGCAGGAGCGCCTCGCGGTCGCCGCTCTCGCGTACGACTGCGGGAATCGTCTCGAGCCCGGCCTCGCGCGCCGCGCGCCAGCGCCGCTCGCCGGCGATCAGCTCGTAGCCGCCTTCCCGCCGGGAGCGGACGACGACCGGCTGGACGACGCCCTGGGCGCGGATCGAGTCCGCCAGCCCCGCCGTCGTCTCGTGGTCGAACCGGCGGCGCGGCTGGCGCGGGTTCGGGTGGACGAGCTCGACGGGGAGGTTCGCGAGCTCGGCGGCCGCCTGGCCGCCCATGAGCACCTCGAGCCCGCGGCCGAGGCCCCTGCGTGGGCTAGCTGCGCTCGACAAGCTCCATCGCCGCCTTCCAGTAGGCGTCGGCGCCGGCCGACGTGCGGTCGTACGCGATCACCGGCAGCCCGTGGCTGGGCGCCTCGGCGATCCGCACCGAGCGCGGCACGCGCGTCTTGAAGAGCAGCGGCCCGAAGTGCCGCTCGAGCTCGGATCCGACCTCGGCGGCGAGCTTCGTCCGCCCGTCGACCATGGTGAGCAGCAGGCCCGCGATCGTCAGCTTCGGGTTGAGGCGGGCACGGACGGCCTCGATCGACCCGAGGATCTGCGCCACGCCCTCGAGCGCGTAGTACTCGGCCTGAACCGGGACGAGCACCCGGTCCGCGGCAGCCAGTGCGTTCACGGTCAGCGGACCGAGGGACGGCGGGCAGTCGAGGAAGACGAAGCGGTAGCGATCGGCGGCGCCGCGCAGCGACTCGGCCAGGTAGCGCTCGCCGTTCCCGCGCTGCGCGAGATCGGCGGCGGCGCCGGCGAGCTCCGTCCGAGCCGGGATGAGCTCGAGGTTCGCGAAGCGCGTGCGCGACGCCAGTTCGGTGACGCACGCCCCGTCGAGGAGGTCGAAGCTGGAATGGCCGTTCGCGTGCTCGCCGAGCCCCGAGGTCGCGTTCGCCTGCGGGTCGAGGTCGATCAGCAGCGTCCGCTCGCCGGCCTCCGCGAGGCAGGCGGCGAGGTTGACGGCGGTCGTCGTCTTCCCGACGCCGCCCTTCTGGTTCGCGATCGCGATGACCCGCGCATGCCGCGGTCCGTCGTGGACCCCGGGCTCCCGCGCGCCCCCGATCTCCATCGGCTCCTCCACCTCCTCCATGGCACCCGACCCTGCTGCGCTCGCGGAGATCTCCCGGCGCTCGGCCCGCACAATACACGACGATGCCCGCTCGTGGCGACGCGCCCGGCCGGCCGGGATCGCTCCACCGGCGTGGCATGCGGTCCGGCCCGTCCGGTCCGCTCGTTGCCCGGCGCAGGCG
>DATBMH010000072.1:0-27182 GCA_036554945.1 Gaiellaceae bacterium
CGGCTGCCCGCCGGTCGCGAACGGAACGAGCGGGCGCGTGACGTCTACTCCTACATCCACTTCCCGATGGTCGCGGGCATCGTCCTGGCCGCCCTCGGGCTCAAGAAGACGCTCGGCGACGTGGGCAAGGAGCTGGACGAGGTGACGGCCTTCGCGATGCTGGGCGGCATCGCGCTCTACCTGCTCGCGCACGTCGCGCACAGGTACCGGAACGTGCACACGGTGAACACGCACCGGCTCGTCTGCGCCGTGGTCCTGCTCGCGCTGGCTCCGCTCGCCGTCGAGATCCCGGCGCTGGCGTCACTCGGGCTCGTGGCTGCGGCTCTGTGGGTGCTGATCGGGCTCGAGGCCGTACGGTTCGCCGGATCGAGGGAGCGCGCCAGGCAGGCGCTCGCCGAGGAGGCCGGCCACTGATCGAGGTCGCGGACAACCGGGCCGAGCGCCGCTACGAGGGGAGGATCGACGGGAAGCTCGCGGGCTCGATCCACTACGTCGAGCACGAGGGGCAGCTCGCCCTCGTCCATACGGAGGTCGAGCCCGGCTTCGAGGGCCAGGGCGTCGGCGGCCGGCTCGTCGCCGCGACGCTCGACGACATCCGGGAGCACGGGCTGACGATCACCGTGCGCTGCCCGTTCGTCCGCGCGTACCTCGAGAAGCATCCCGAGTACGCCGACCTCGTCGCCGGTCAGCCCGACTGAACCGCGAAGGCGATTAGCTCCTCACCGACCGCGACCGCGACCGGGCTCGCGCCGAGCCCAACCTGACCGGTGACCCGGCTCTCCCCGGGGTCGACGCGCTTCGCGGCCCGGTCGTCGTAGGCCGCGACCCAGAGCTCGTCCTCCGTCGACGCGAGGTCGAGTGGGCGCGTCCCGACCTCGACGCGCTCGGCGCCCTCGACGCGCTGCAGGAAGCCCGCGTCCTGCGCGAACCACGCCCGGCCCTCGGGCAGGACGGCGACGCTGGTGATGCCGATCGCCTCCTCCGTGACGATTCGTCCGTCGGAGGCGATCCGCACGAGCGAGCTGCTCGCCGGGCTCGAGATCCAGAGCGTGTCGTCTCGGAACACCAGCTTCGGCTCGGCGTTCTCGGCGGTCGCGACCGCACGGGGCTCGCGCGACGTCACCTCGAGCGTCTGCGGGTCGATCCGCAGGAGATCCCCCGACGCCACGACGAGCCAGACGCTGCCGAAGCCGAAGCCGACCGAGATCGCCGGCTGACCGAGGTCGTCCGAACCGCGCACGTCTCCGGAGTCCGGGTCGAGCCGGAAGAGGCGGTGGGCGTCGTGGTCGGGCACCCACACGGCGCCTCCGCCGACGGCCACGTCGTACGGCTCCTCGCCGACCGCGAACCTGCTGGCCGTCCGCTCACGCTCGTCGACCCGGATGACGAGCCCGTCCTCGGGCGCCGCCGCCCAGAATGCGCCCTCGCCGTAGGCCAGCCGCGTGGGCTCGGCGCCGAGCGGGACGTCCGCGAGCGGCCGTCCGTCGCCCACGTCGAGCAGGACGAGCGAGTCGGGCCTGGCGGCGATCGAGGCTGACAGCGGCCCGGCCTCGCCGTCCCGCCGGAGCGCCACCGCCGCGACACCGGCCGCGAAGGCCGCGACGGCGGCGGCGAGAGCGATCAGCCGGCGCCGGCTCACTCCTCCAGCGGCAGGGGCCGCTCGTCGATCGGCGAGGAGTGGATGATGGACGTCGTCGTCTGGCCGAGGACGATGAAGCGGTCGAGGATCGGCTCGAGGTCGTTCATCGTGCGGAGGTGCAGCTTGAGGACGAAGCAGTCCTCGCCCGTGACGCGGTGGCACTCGACGACCTCGGGAACTTCCCGCGCGAGCTCGGGGATCTTGTGCAGCTGCCGGGTGGTCGGGCGGATGCGGACGAACGCTCCGATCGGGTAGCCGATTGCGGTCGGGTCGACCTGCACTCGGTAGCCGCCGATCGCCCCCGAGCGCTCGAGGCGCTGGAGGCGCTCGCCGACGGCGGGCGACGAGAGGTTCACCCGGCGGCCGAGCTCCGCCAGCGAGAGCCGGGCGTTGCCCTGCAATTCCCGAAGAAGTCGACGGTCGGTCGCGTCCAACGCCTTTGAATCTTAGGCCAATCGGGCGAGAGGCGGGGCAGACTCTGACCGGTGCGTCGATTCTTCCACCGATTCGCCACGAGCGCGCCGCCCGAGAGCTACTTCGTCGTCAGCGCGGTCTTCCACTACCTCGGCCCGGCGTTCGCCGTCCTGCTGTTCGCACGGGTCGAGCCGCTCGGAGTCGCGTGGCTGCGGATCGCGAGCGCGGCCGTCGTGCTCGCGGTGTGGCGGCGGCCCCGGCGGCTCCTCCGCAACCGGACGGTGATCGCAATGGGTGCCGTGCTCGCCGCGATGAACCCGTGCTTCTACCTCGCGATCGACCGCCTCCCGCTCGGCACGGTGGCGGCGATCGAGTTCCTGCCGGTGATCGCGCTCGCCGCGCTCGGGATGCGAACGCGGCGGAACCTGCTCGCGCTCTCGGCTGCGGCCGCCGGCGTCTACCTCCTCACCGATGTCCGGCTGGGGGGCGAGCCGGTCGGCGTCGCGCTCGCGTTCGTCAATGCCGGCCTCTTCGCCGCTTACATCGTGCTCGCGCACCGGGTCGCGCAGAGCGGGCTCGGCGGCATCGATGCTCTCGCGGCGGCGATGGTCGTCGCCTGGATCTTCGTCATGCCGGTCGGGATCTGGGAGGCGGCGCCGGCCTTCGTCGACCCACTCCTCCTGGCGGCCGGGGTGGGGGTCGGCGTCTCGTCCTCCGTGATCCCGTACGTGTTCGACCAGCTCGCGATGGCGCGGATGCTGCGGGCGACCTACGCGCTGCTCGTGGCGATCCTCCCGGCCACCGCGACCGTCGTCGGGATCGTCGTGCTCGGCCAGGTGCCGAGCGCGGTCGAGGTCGCCGGTGTCAGCCTCGTGGTGGCCGCGGTCGCCGTCCATCGAGAGCCGACACAGCCTCCTGCAGCTGCTCGTCGGTCACGTACGGCGCCGGCCCGAGCCTGAGATGGCGGCCGCGCGAGTCGGTCAGCACGCCGGCCTCGAGCAGGCTCCGGCTGACCTGCTCGGCGCCGGGGATGTCCAGCGCGAGGAAGCCGCCGTGGTCCTCCCGGGAGCCCGGCACGCCGAGCGCGTCCGCGAGCAGCGTGGTCTGCCGGAGGTAGTTCGCGCGCAGCGCCTCCGGGGTCAGGCCCTGCTCGGCGAAGAAGTCGAAGACGCGCGCCGCCCGGTAGTGGCTGGTCGGGTCGTACGTCGCGCCGGCGAAGCGCATGCCGCCGGTCGGGTACTCGACCCGCCCCGGCTCGTGCTCGGCCGCGAGCTCCGCGAACTCGGCGAACCAGCCGGTGAGCGCCGGCCGCAGGGCGTCCGCCTGCGGCGGCACGCGGAGGAAGCAGTTTCCCTCGCCCAGCTGCAGGTACTTGTAGCCGCCGCCCACCACCCAGACCGAGTCCGGGAGCGGGACGCGCATGACGCCGAACGCGTGGTAGACGTCCACGAGCAGCTGCGCGCCTGCCCGGTCGCAGGCTGCGGCGAGCTCGCCGAGGCCCGGGACGATCCGTGAGTCCTCGAACAGCACCGCGGACACGAGCACCGCAGCCGTCCGCTCGTCCGTCTCGGCCGCGAGCCGCTCCGCGAGCGTCTCCGCCGGGCGGGCGTCCACGATCGCGACGTCGAGGAGCTCCTCCTCGGCGAGCCGGGCCATCAGCCGTCGGAGCGTGTGGAACTCGCCGCTCGTCGTCACCAGCCGCGGCCGGCGACGGAGGTCGAGCGCCGACAGGAAGCGCAGGACGAGCCCGAACGTGTTCTGGTCGAGCGCGAGCTCGGCGCGCGGGTCGTCCAGCCAGACGCGGAACCCGTCGCGCACGCGCTCGGCCTTCCGGAACGCGCGGTCCCACTTCTCGTCCACCTGGAGCGCCGCGGCGTCCCAGGCCTCGACGACGCCTTCGCGCGCCACGTCCGGCCAGGCCTGGTGCGAGTGGCCGGTCAGGAACACGCGCTCCGTGACCCCGAACCGCGAGTAGTGCGGCGCCAGCGCCTCCGCGGAGATCAAAGGTCGGTGCGGACGGTCCAGAGGTCCGGGAAGAACGGCTTGTGGAGCGTCGTGCGCAGGTACGCCGCGCCGGGCGAGCCGCCGGTGCCGGGCCGCCCTCCGATCGTCCGCTCGACCATCTTGACGTGGTGGTACCGCCACTCCATCAGGCCCTCGTCGAAGTCGACCATGCGCTCGGAGATCTGGGCGGGCGCGCCGTCGTCGCGGTACGCCCGGAGCAGGGCCGCCTGGACGCCGGCCGACTCCTCGACCGGCTGCGTGACGTCACGCTCGAGCGTCTCCTCCGGCACCGGGTAGCCCCGGCCGGCCAGGTAGCGGAGGAACGAGTCGTACACGGACGGCCGCGCCATCGCCGCCTGCACCCTGTCGTAGTCGACGCTGCCCTCGTGGTACGCCTCGAGGACGCCGGGGTCGCGGCGCCCGAGGATCGCCTCGAGCTCGCGGAACTGGCCGGACTGGAACCCCGACGACTGCTCGAGCCGGTCGCGGAAGGCGAGAAACTGCACGGGCGTCATCGTCTCGATCACGTCGAGCTGGGCGACGACCAGCTTCAGGATCGTGAGGATGCGCTTGAAGGTCGCGAACGCCCGAGCCTCGTTGCCCTCCTCGAGCATCCGCTGGAGATACGTGAGCTCGTGGATCAGCTGCTTGAACCAGAGCTCGTAGACCTGGTGGACGACGATGAAAAGGATCTCGTCGTGCTCGTCCGACCGCGGGCGCTGGGCGCCGAGGATCTCCTCGAGGGCCAGGTAGGACGTGTAGTTGAGGGACTTCTCCTGGCTCATTCGAGAAGGTCACCGTAGAGGTCGCGCGCGATGATCTGGCGCTGGACCTCCGACGCGCCCTCGTAGATCCGCGGGGCGCGCACCTCGCGGTAGAGGTGCTCCAGGAGGTGTCCCTTCTGGAGCGCGCGGGCGCCGTGAACCTGGATCGCGACGTCGACGGCCTGCTGGGCGGTCTCCGTCGCGAAGAGCTTGGCCATGGCGGACGCCTTCCGCACCGACCCGCCGCCGGCGTCGTACTGCTCGGCTGCATCGCGGACCAGCAACCGGGCGGCCTGGATCCGGGTCGCGACCTCGGCGAGCTGGTGGGACACGGCCTGAAACGCGGCGAGCGGCCGGCCGAACGCCTGTCGTTCGGCCGTGTGCTGGACGGCGGCTTCGAGAGCGGCCTGGGCCATGCCGACGGCGAAGGCGCCCACGCTCGGCCGGAAGAGGTCGAGCGTCTCCATCGCGATCGCGAAGCCGCCGTCCACCTCGCCCAACACCTGCTCCGGCTCGACTCGGACGGCCTCGAACACGAGTGTCCCGATCGGATGGGGTGCGAGGAGCTCGAGATGCTCGCCGGAGAGGCCGTCGCTGTCGCGTGGGACGACGAACGCGGTGATGCCGCGGGCCCCCTCGTCGGACGTGCGGGCGAAGACGGTGTAGACGTCGGCGTCCGGGGCATTCGAGATCCACGTCTTCGTCCCGGTCAGGCGGTAACCATCGCCGTCGCGCCCGGCCCGGAGCGTGAGCGCCGCCGCATCGGACCCTGCGTCGGGCTCGCTGAGCGCAAAGGCGGCCACGGCGTCCCCGGCGATCAGCGGGGGGAGCCACTCGTCGCGGAGCTCCGGCCGCGCGCGCCGGAGGATCGGGTGACCGCCGAGCCCCTGGAGCGCCAAGGCGGTTTCGGCCTCGGTACAGCCCCAGGCCAGGGCCTCACGCAGCTCGCAGAGCTCGACGGCAGTTCCCTGAAGGGCGCGCTCGAGCAGGCCCTGCTCGCCGAGCAGCTTCACGAGCGGCCGGTTCAGCCGCCCTGGCTCGCCCTTCTCCGCGACCGCGGGAAACTTCGTGCGCGCGAGGAACCGCGCCCGGCGGAGGAGCTCGCTCACTCCGGGACCACGGCCACGCCCATGAGCTCGACCTTGGCGTCCGGCTCGAACAGTGCGGCGACCCCGATCAGCGCCATCGCCGGGTAGCGCTTGCCGAAATGACGGCGCCAGGCCTCGCCCAGCTCCCTGCTGGACGCGCGGTACTCGTCGATGTCGGTCGTGTAGATCACGAGCGAGACGAGGTGGTCCGGCCTCGCGCCGGCCGCCTTCAAGGCCGTCACGATCCTGGCGGCGGCGGAGTCGAACTGCTCGACGAGCGTCTCGCCCTCGCCGGTCTGGCCGCCGAGGTACACGGCCCCTCCGGACACCACCGCGTGTGAGAAGCCGACGGGATTCGGCAGCCCCGGCGGATTGACGATCAGCGGCCGGTCCACGCGGGGCTCCTTCCCTCCGACCAGGCTGCGTAGAACTCGCCGAAGTCGTCGCTCTTCATCAGCAGCGCCTGCGCCAGCGCCTCCATCTCGATCGCCCCGCCCAGGTCGAGGTCGAGCTCACGCGTGAGCAGGATCTTCGTCGTCGCGTAGGCGAGCGCCGGGCCGTCGGCAAGCTCGCGGCCGAGCTGGTCGGCGGTGGGGCGGAGCTCGTCGTCGGGCACGACGCGCGTCGCCAGGCCGATGGCGGCGGCTCGGGCCGGGTCGACCTCGCCGCCGAGGAGCAGGAGCTCGGTCGCCCTGCCGAGCCCGACGATGCGGGGGAGGAGGTACGCCGCGCCCATGTCTGCCCCGGCCAGGCCGACCTTCGTGAACAGGAACGAGAACTTCGCCGAGGTGGCGACGATGCGGAGGTCGGCGGCGAGGGCGAGCACCGCGCCGGCGCCGGCGGCCACGCCGTTCACGGCGGCGACCATCGGGATCGGGCAGTCGCGCATCGCCTTCACGACCGCGCCGCTCATGCGCGTGAACTCGAGCAGCTCGCCGGCGGGCATCCGCTGGAGCTCGCCGATGATCTCCTCGACGTCGCCGCCGGAGCAGAACCCGCGGCCCTCGCCGGTGAGGACCAGGGCGCGGACGTCGCCGCGGTGCGGCAGCTCGCCGACGAGATCGCGGAGGTCGGCGTAGACGTCGAACGTCAGGGCGTTCAGCCGGTCCGGGCGGGAGAAGGTGACGGTGGCGACGCCGTCCTCCACGGCGAGGTCGAAGTGCTTCCACTCGCCGGTCAGGCCGGCGGATCCGCGGAAGGGGCTCAGTGGAGGCCCCCGCCGTCGAGGATCAACGTCTGGCCGTTGATCGCGCCTGCATCCGGTGACGCGAGGAACTCGACGGCGTGCGCGACCTCCTCCGGCTCGAGCAGGCGGCCGAGCGGCGACATCATGACCAGCGAGGCCTCGGCCTCCTCGGCGGGTCGGCCGGTCTTCTCGACGATGTTGGCGACGGTTCGCGTGGTCATGTCCGTTCGGACCCAGGTCGGGCAGACGGCGTTGGCGGTGACGCCGGTCCCGGCCACCTCGGCGGCAGCGGCGCGCATCAGCCCGATCGCCGCGTGCTTCGACGCCGCATACGCGGCGGTGTAGCGCGCGCCCGTGAGGCCCGCGACCGAGGCGACGGTGACGATCCGGCCATTGCCGCGCTCGATCATGCCGCCGATGACCGCGCGGGTGCAGAGGAACGTCCCGGTGGCGTTCACGTCGAGGTGGGCGCGCCAGTCCTCGAGCGTGGTGCGGGCGAGCGGCGCGCTCCACGCGACGCCGGCGTTGTTCACGAGCACGTCCACGGGCCCGGTCCGTTCGAAGTACGCGGCGACCATCTCCTCGTCGGTCACGTCGAGGACGTCGCGGCCGACCGCCTCGACCCGGTCGCCGGCCGCGGAGAAGCGATCCGCGACCGCCTTGCCGATGCCCTTCGTCCCGCCGGTGACGACGACCACCCGGCTCACCGAAGCGCCCTGCGGTCGAGCTTGCCGGACGGCGTCTTCGGGAGGTCGTCCACGAAGCGGATCTCGCGCGGGACCTTGTGGCCGGCGAGCCGCTCGCGCGCGAATGCGCGGAGGTCGTCCTCCTCGAGGAGTTCCCGTGCGACGACGTAGGCGCGCGTGAGGGTGAGGCCGTTCTCCTGCGCGCCGACGACCGCGCACTCGACGACCGCGGGGTGGCCGATCAGGCAGTGCTCGATCTCTGCCGGAGCGACCCAGATCCCGCCGACCTTGATCAGGTCGTCGGCCCGGCCCCGGTACCAGAAGTAGCCCTCCTCGTCCCGCTCGAAGAGGTCGCCGGTCTTGACCCGGTCACCGTGGAAGGTCTCCTTCGTCTTCTCGTGCTCGCCCCAGTAGAGGAGCGCGGCCGTGTCGCCCTGGATCCAGAGCTCGCCGTTCTCGGCGATGTGCGCCTGGTAGCCCGGCACCAGCTCACCGGTGCTCCCGGGCTTGACCCGCCCGGGCCGGTTCGAGATGTAGATGTGGTACGCCTCGGACGAGCCGATCCCGTCCAGCACCTCGACGCCGAAGGTTTCGAGCCAGCGGTCGTGCAGCTCCTTCGGCAGCGCCTCTCCTGCCGACGTGCACAAGCGCACAGGTGACATGTCGAGTGTCAGACACTCGTCATGGCCGGAGGGGACGGCTTTCGCGACCATCTGCGCCATCATCGTCGGGACATTCACAAGGATCGTCGGCTTGTGCTCGGCGATCAGCTCGAAGATCCGCTCGGGCGTCGAGCGCTCGGGGAAGACGATGCCGGCCGCGCCGACCCCGAACGGGAACAGCGCGGCGAGGTCGCGGGCGTAACCGAAGAAGAGCTTCGGGACGGGGAGGACGAGGTCGTCCGGCCGGAGGTCGAGCACCCCGCGCCCGTACCACTCGAAGCTGAGGACGGGGCTGTGCGTCGGGTGGACGGCCGCCTTCGGCTGTCCCGTCGAGCCCGTCGTGAACTTCCAGATCGCGACGTCGTCCTTCGTCGTGGGCGCCGGGTCGAGCTCCGGCGAGGCGGCCGCGAGCCGCTCCGCGTACGAGTCGTCCACGACGAGGATCTCCCGCAGCCAGCGGCTGGACGCGGCCGCCTCTCGCACGGCGTCCTCCGTCGTCGTGTCGGCCACGACCACGCCGGCGCGCGTGTAGTCGAGGTAGTACGCGTAGTCCTTCGGCTGGAGGAAGGTGTACGCCTCGGCCGTGACCGCACCGATCTTCTGGGCCCCGTACCAGAGCGCCACGAACTCGACGGAGTCGCCGAGGACGAGCAAGACGCGCTCCTCCGGACGGACGCCGAGCTCGCGCAGGATGTTGCCGCTCTGGTTCACGAGCTCCGCCAACCCGGTATATGTCGTCCTGCCGCCCGGCCCCACCAACGCCGTCCGCTCGCCGCGCCCTTCCTCGACGTTGCGGTCGACGAAGTACGTGGCGAGGTTGAGTTCGCGCGGGAGGTCCCGGTGCTCGATCACCGCGCGACGTCCCTGATCAGCTCGACGAGCATGTCGGTCAGCGTCTCGAAGGTCTGGTCGCCCTCGGCCGCGGACGCCTCCGCCGGCGAGCCGCAGTACGCCTGCTCCATCCCCATCGCGAGGAAGTCGGCTCGCCCCTCGGCGATCGCGCCGGGCATGTCGACGATCCTCGGCTCGAGCGCCTTCATCCGATCGCGCCGGACGAGCTCGGGCCGGTCGGCCAGGACCAGCGACGTCTCGTACCGGCCGGCGTGACACGAACCGGCCCGGAACTCCTCCGTCAGCCGCTCCGCGTTCGCGCGCCGCGTGAGGTCGAGGAGCGGGAGCCCCGTGGCGCGGAGCGTCTCGACCTGCTCCGGCTCGAAGTGGCTGTTGACGAGGACGACCCGCTCCAGCCCCTCGGTCACCTCGCCGATGAGCGCGGCGAGTGTCGACTCCGACACGCCGACCGCGCCAGGAAACGCCGAGCCGTACCGCGTGACGCCGTACGGCAGCGCGGGGAGGACGAGCACGTCCACCTCGCCGCGCAGCCGCTCGGCCGCGCGCCGGCAGATTCCGACCGAGATCAGCGTGTCCGTCGAGAGCGGCGCGTGCGGGCCGTGGGGCTCGGTCGCGCCGAGCGGGAGCAGATGCACGGCGCCGGCGCGGCCCTCGAGGTCCGGGTACGCCAGGTCTCCGAAGTTCACGGCCGCACCTCGGCAAGTAACACAGTGTTACTTGGAACAAGAGGGCGCTCGATCTGCGCCGGGGGCAGGTCGAGCAGCACCAGGTCGCCACGTCCCGCCCCGACGATGGTGTTCGCCTCGTCGAGCGTCGTGAGGTGGCCGCCGACGATCGTCGGGATCCGGGCCTCGTTGCGGACCCGGTCGCTGAGGGTGGTCAGGAAGCCACGCCGGTAGACCGGTCGATCGTCGTGGACGGTCTGGCCGGCCTCGACGTGGATCAGGTCGGCGCCGCTCGCCTTCAGCAGCCGCGCGAGCTCGATGCCGTCCTCGGCGGAGTTGCCGCGCGGATGCCAGTCGGTCACGGACAGGCGGACGGCGAGCGGGCCGTCCCACGCCGCGCGCACGGCCTCGAGCACCGAGAGCGGGAACCGGGTGCGCTCCTCCCTGGCGTTCGTGAGCGGCGAGAGGTAGCTCCCGAGCAGGTAGCCGTGGGCCATGTCGAGCTCGAGCACGGCTACGCCGAGCCCCGCGGCTCGCTCTGCACCCGCAACGAACCGGGCGCGGATCGCATCCTCGTCCGGCTCGCCCGGCACCTGGCTGAACGGCCCGTAGGGCTTGGCCGAAGGGGCCACGACCGGCCACCCGTCCGCCAGGGGCAGGTCCCGCCCGAGCCGTGCGGGCCGGCATGCGCCCCTGCTGCCGGCATGTCCGAGCTGGAGGAGCACTTGCCCTTCCGGCGGTGTCCAGTCCTCCACCAGCGGCGTCTCGGGATCGACCCGACCGTCCGGCGAGACCGCAACGAACCCGCTCGGAACCAGGCAGAAGCGGTTCGGGAACGTCACGTCGCGAAGCTCGAACGGCGAGAAGGCCGGCGGCGGAGACACGTCGTGCCCGCCGAACCAGGCGTCCAGCGCGCGTGTGAACCGCGGGTCGCGGATCCCCAGGCTCGCGTGCGTGATCCGCCCGCTCCGAGTCAGCAGGTTGAAGGCGAACTGGACCGGCTCGAGATGCGAATAGCTCTCGACTCGGCGGAAGTACGCGGCGCTCTCGCTGGCCGCGTCCTGCGTCCGCTCGACCACCGGGCCGCGCTCGAGCTCGTAGTCGACGACCGCCGCGTCGACGTCCCACCCGCGCCGGACCAGCGCGTTCGCCAGCGCGATCGAGTCTTCCATCGCGAGCTTGGTGCCTGACCCGATCGAGAAGTGCGCGGTATGAGCGGCGTCGCCGAGCAGCACGACCCGGCCGTCGTGCCAGACCCTGCTCGTCACCTTCGGGAAGTCGAGCCAGATCGAGCGGTTCGAGAAGAGCTCCCGCCCGCGGAGGTCGTTCGCGAACAACCGCTCGCAGAACGCCAGGTTCTCCTCCTCGGACATGTCCTCGTGCCTGGCACCGAGCCACGTCTCGAGGGGGCACTCGACGATGAACGTGGACATGCGCTCGTCGTAGGGGTACGCGTGGACGTTGTAGAGGCCGTGCTCGGTCTCCTTGAACACGAAGGTGAACGCGTCGAAGACGTGGTCGGTCCCGAACCAGACGTACTTCGAGCCCTCCGGCTCGACGCGCGTGCCGAAGTCGCCGAGCCTCCGCACGAGGCTGTTCGCGCCGTCGGCGCCGACGACGAGGTCGGCGGCCGGGAGCTCCTCGATCTCGACGCCGAACTCGAGCTCCACGCCGAGCCCGCGCGCACGCTGCTGGAGGATCTCCAGCAGCCGCCTCCGCGCGATCGCGGAGAACGAGTGCCCGCGCGACCGGAGCTCGCGACCCCGGTAGTGGATGTCGACGCGGTCCCAGCGGGCGAACGTGTCCGTGATCTCGAGGTGCGTCTGGGGGTCGGCGTCGCGGAGCGACCCCAGCGTCTCCTCGCTGAAGACGACGCCCCAGCCGAAGGTCGCGTCGGGCGCGTTGCGCTCCGAGACCCGCACGTCGACGCCCGGGTCGGCGCGCTTCAGCAGGATCGCGAGATAGAGCCCCGCCGGGCCCGCTCCGACGACCTGGACGTTCACGCGAGCGCCTCCGTGAGCCGGTCGAGCTCCTCGCCGTCGGCGACCGCCGGGAAGAGGACGAGCTCGTCGCAGCCGGCCTCCTCGTACCCGCGGACGAAGTCCTTCACCGCCCGGGCACTCGTCAGGTTCTCCGCGACGATCCGCTCGGCGAACGGCCCCGTGAAGGCGTAGTAGTCGCGGAGGTAGGCGTTTCCGCCCTCGACGTCGCCGAGACTGAAGTAGCCCTGGCCCCAGAGGCGAGGCCGGCCCGGACGGCCGAGGTCGCGCCACGCCGCCTCGGCGCGCGACACCGCCGACGCGAACGCGCGCGGAGGCCCGCCGCCGTGCGCGTAGCCGTCGGCGTACCGCGCCATCCGCGAGAAGGCCTGGCCGCTGAGGCCGCCGACGAGCAGCTCGATGCCGGCGCGGTCCGGGCCCACCAGCTCCGCGTCCACGCCCGAGCGGATGTAGGCGAGCTGCTCCGCGAGCTTCCGCCCGCGCCCGCGCGACTCGGCGCCCGCTGCCTCGTAGTCCTCCATCCGGGCGCCGACCGCGAGCCCGAGCGTCAGCCGTCCGCCGGAGAGCGCGTGCACCGACGCGGCCTGCTTCGCCAGCAGCCCCGTGGGACGCAGCGGCCCGATTGCGATCATCGTCGCCAGCCGGACTCGGTCGGTGACCCCCGCGGCGGCGGCGAGCGCGGCGAACGGCTCGTAGCTGTTGTAGGCGACTCGGTCGAGGACGGCAACGGACGAGAACGGCCCGGCGTCCGCCCGGCGGGCCCAGTCGAGCACGAGCTCCCCCGAGGCGCCCGGGACCGTCGTTGGCAGTCCTACCCCGACGTTCATCCGACCCGAAGCTTCACACTTCCGGCCACGTGGACTTCCGCGACCCGTCCCCGTTCGACAGTCACTACGGCCTCGAGATCGACGAGGCGACCGACGAGGTGGTCACGGCGCGGCTTCCCGTCCGCGAGCACCTCACCCAGCCGATCGGGCTCGTGCACGGCGGCGTCCACGCGTCGATCGCCGAGGCGCTCGCGTCCGTGGGCACCAACGTGGGCGTCAACCCGGAGGGCAAGGTCGGCCTGGGCCAGTCGAACAACTCGAGCTTCCTCCGGCCGGTCACGGAAGGGACGATCCACGCGACCGCACGGCGCCGCCACCGCGGCCGGACGACCTGGATCTGGGACGTCGAGATGACCGACGACGCCGGCCGCCTGTGCGCGATGAGCCGGGTCACGATCGCCGTCCGCGACCTCCCGGCCTAGCGCCCGCTCGTGGAGAAGTGCTGGTAGTCCTTCGCAGACGTCCAGCGCCCGCCCCAGCCCCAGCCGACGGCGTCGAAGGCCCGGACGAGGACGCTCGAGCTCGTCGCCATCCCGGGACGGCGCCGCGAGCGGTCGAGGTACGCCCGCCCGGCCGGCGGCTCGACGAGGCCGCCGTGGACGTACGGGTTCTCGACCGTGTTGACGTCGATCGCCCGCCCGTACGCGTGCTCCGACCACCGCGAGGTGCCGCCGACGAAGCGGCAGTTGAACCCGGACGTGTTGTCGGCCCGCATCGACCGGTCGTCGCTGCCCTTGTAGACCTCGACGCCGAGCATCCGCCGGATCGGAAACCGCGCCGAGTAGAGCCGGCGGAAGACCGTGACGACGTCACGCACGACACCGGCGTTCACGACCAGGATCCCGACGCGCGAGCGCCCGCGGAAGTCCCAGTGCCGAAGCCGGATCGCCCGGAGCTGGGCCGGCCCGACCGGACACCCCGGCCGCCACGAGTAGGGGAGGTCGTCCGCGGTCACGCGCGAGACCTTCGAGGTGAACGGCGGCGCGGGCGCACCGTTCGCGGCCGGCACGAGGAGGAGCAACAGGGCGACGACGGCGAGCTTCGCCATGACCCGAGGGTAGTCTCAACCCCCGTGCGATCGCTCGCCCTCGTCCTCGCCGCGGCCGGCGTGGCGCTCAATGCCTCCGCGCCGACGGCCGGCGGCGCGGCCCAGTGCGCCGCCAACGTGGCGAACGGGTTGAAGACCGTCGGCAGGGCGGACCAGCTGATCACCGTCCAGTCCTCGAGCTACCGGACGACGAGCGCGTCGCTCCGGCTCTGGCGCCGCGGCGGGGACGGCTGCTGGCGTCCAGCCGCAGGCCCGTGGACCGCGCGCGTCGGGTGGAACGGCCTCGCCGACCGCCGCCGCGAAGGCGACGGGACGACGCCGACCGGCGTCTACACCCTCGGCCGCACGATGTACGGCAACGCGCCGAACCCCGGCGTCCGGTACCGGTACCGGCGGCTGCGCTGCGGCGACTGGTGGAACGAGGATCCCCGGTCCTCGACCTACAACACGTTCCAGCACGTGCGCTGCGGGTCGAGGCCGCCGTTCAGGACGACGACGCCCGGCCTCTGGCAGGAGCGGACGGCGTACCGCCACTTCGTGGTGATCGAGTTCAACATGCGGCCGGTCGTGCCGGGCCGCGGCTCGGGGATCTTCCTCCACGCCAGGACGGGGAGCTCGACGAACGGGTGCGTCAGCCTCCCTGCGCCGCAGCTGGTCTCGACGCTTCGCTGGCTCGACCCCGCGAAGCGACCACGCATCGTGATCGGCACGCGGGAGACGTTCCGCCGCCTGTAAGGCCCTCCTAGAAGATCGACCCGCGGTCGCGCTCCTCGCGCGAGTCGACGCCGTACAGGACTGCGAGAGGACCGATCGCGATCAGGAATGCCGTCACGAGCAGGATGCCCATCATCCGAACCTCCTTCAGACGGAAAAACGCCCATGAGCAGGGATTTATTCCGACGTAACCCACCGGTGTCTGCGAGTTGGTCGACGGCGTTTTGCCGCGGGCCTGCCGAGACGTACGCTATGTGAGCAACTGCTCACAGGAGTGCAGGGGGCCACTCCTTCGCCGCACGATCGAGAGGACCGATGAGCGGGAGACGCAAGTCAGCTGCGGGCGTTGCGGCGCGTACCAGAGACCGTGGAACCCGGGGGGTCGCGGCATCCCGCACGCCTGCCCGAGGCGCACCCGGCTTCGAGGTCCTCCCGTCGAAGCTCGCCATCCCGGCTCTCCGCTCGGGCCTGATCGACCGGACCGGCGTGGTGAACCGGCTGCGCGCGGCGTCCGAGGCGCGGGTCGTGCACATCACGGCGCCCGCCGGCTACGGCAAGACCACGCTGCTCGCCCAGTGGGCCGCGCGCGACCCCCGTCCCTTCGCGTGGGTCTCGCTGGACCGCCGCGACAACGACCCCGCCGCCCTGCTCACGTACCTCGCCTCGGCGATCGACGCCATCCAGCAGGTCGACCCGATGGTCTTCCGTGCGGCGGCGTCGGCGAGCGACTCGCTCTGGTCGACCGGCATTCCGCGCATCGGTGCGGCGCTCGCCTCCGCGTCACGGCCGATCGTGCTCGTCCTGGACGACTTCCACGTGCTCGACCACCGCGACTGCCTCGACGCGATCGAGCCGCTCGTGAGCAGCCTCACGGAGGGCTCGCAGCTCGTGATCTCGGCGCGCGCCGACGGCGAGCCGCCGCTCGCCCGGCTCCGGGCCGCGGGCCTGCTGCACGAGCTCGGCGCGCGCGACCTCGGGCTCAGCGACTCCGACGCCAAGTCGCTGCTGGACCGAGCCGGCGTGACCGTGACGGACGACGAGGCGGCTGCGCTCAACGAGCGGGCGGAGGGATGGCCGGCGGGTCTCTACCTGGCGGCCCTCTTCCTGAAGGACGCCGAGGTCTCGCCGGCGGAGGCGATCTCCTCGTTCTCCGGCCAGGACCAGTTCGTCGTGGACTACTTCCGCTCGGAGCTCCTCTCACGACTCAAGCCCTCCGAGGTCGAGTTCCTGACCCGGGCGTCGGTGCTCGACCGGATGTCCGGCCCCGTGTGCGACGAGGTCACCGGACGGAGCGACTCCGCGAAGCGCCTCGAGGCCTTCGCGCATGCGAACCTCTTCCTGCTGCCGCTGGACCACGACCGGCGGTGGTACCGGTTCCACCACCTCTTCCAGGACATGCTGAGGTCGGAGCTCGAGCGGATCGACCCCACGGCCGTCCCCGAGCTCCACCGGCGCGCCGCCGCCTGGCACGAGCGCCACGGCCACGCCGAGCACGCTATCGACCACGCGTTCGCGGCGCGCGACATGGACGGCGTCGCCCAGCTGGTCGGGAGGCACGCGCTCCCGTTCTACCGGAGCGGTCGGGTCGTCACGGTGGAGCGCTGGCTGCAGTGGTTCGACGAGCCCGACGTGCTCGGGCGCCAGCCCGCACTTGCGGGGTTCGGCGCGTGGGTCAACGCCCTGCGCGGCCGGACGGAGGAGGCGGAGCGGTACGCCTACGCGCTGGAGCACTCGGTCCAGGACGTCCGGATGCCGGACGGGACGGCATCGGCTCGGCCGTGGGCCGACCTCGTCCGCGCGCTCCTCTGCCGTCACGGCATCTCGCAGATGGGCGCGGACGCGAGCAAGGCGCTCGACGGGCTCGCGCCGGCGAGCTACTGGCGGCCTCCGGCGCTGGTGCTCGCCGCGGTCGCCAACCTGCTGGAAGGCGAGCTCGAGGAGGCCGAGCAGCTCTTCGGGCGCGGCGCGGAGGAGTCCGCCGGGGCCGGCGCGGTCTACGCGGGAGTCGTGGCCCACTCCGAGCTGGCGCTGCTCGCCCTGGACCGCGGCGACCGGAGGCAGGCGGACATCGAGCTCGCCCGCGCGGACGAGTTCCTCGAGAACCAGCCGATCGAGGAGTACCTCCCCGCCGTGATCAAGCTGGCCGCGAGCGCGAGGCTCGCGCTCGAGTACGGGCAGGCCGCGACCGCGCGAGAGCTGCTCCTGACCTCGGCGCGAATGCGTCCGCACCTGAGCCGTGCGATCCCGTGGTTCGCGGTGCAGACGAGGCTCGAGCTCGCCCGCGTCCACCTCGCGCTTGCGGATGTCGACGGCGCGAAGACGCTCCTCCGGGAGGCCGACGACGTGATCCGCCACCGCCCGGACCTCGGCACGCTCGTGCCGGAGGCGAGCGACCTGCGTCACGGCCTCGCCAACGCGTCCGGCCTGGGAAACGGCTGGGCGTCGACGCTGACCGCCGCGGAGCTCCGGCTGCTGCCGCTGCTGACGACGCACCTGTCGTTCCGGGAGATCGCCGAGCGGCTCTTCGTGTCGCGCAACACGGTCAAGAGCCAGGCGATCTCGGTCTACCGGAAGCTCGACGCGTCGAGCAGGAGCGAGGCGATCGAGCGCGCGGTGGCCCTCGGCCTGGTCGACGCGCCGGCGTCGGCGCCGCCGGGTTTCACCCCTACGGGGTGATGTCATCCCCCCGTGGCCGGAGTGGAATGACTCGGGCCACGTGGACGACTTCAAGGTCACCCTGCGCAGGCTCGCGGTACGGGACGACCGGTACATCGACACCCTGCTCCAAGCCGACGCCGGCGATGCGTCGCTCGCCGGGCTCGACAAGCGGTCGCACGCGCTCGTGAAGATCGCCGCGCTGGTGGCCGCGGACGCTGCGCCGCCCGCGTACATGAACTGCGTCGAGGCGGCCCGCGGCGCAGGCGTCTCTCAAGACGAGATCGCCGGCGTGCTGATCGCAGTCCTGCCGCTGGTCGGCATCGCCCGGGTCGTCTCGGCGGCACCGAACCTCGGCCTGGCGATGGGCTACGACGTGACGGAGGCCCTCGAGGTCGCCTGACCCCGCGTCAGCTCAGGCCGCCGAGCCCGTCGCCGATCAGCTTCGCGCCGATCACGAGCAGCAGCACGGTCGTGATCGCCGCGCTGTGCGCGGCCAGCCAGTTCTTGATCCCGCCGAGGATCGAGACCGCGCGCTCGCCCATCGCGAAGTAGATCGCCACCGGCGCCAGGATGCTCACCGAGCCGAGGAGGACGAAGACGGCGAGCGTGCCGAGGTCCTCGCCGGTGGAGACCCCTGCGGCGGCGATCGAGACGGCTGCCGCGATCGTCAGCGCGAGGTTCTTCGGGTTGACGGCGGAGAGCACGAGACCGGCCGCAAGCGACTTGCCGGTCGTGAACCGGTCCACGGCGTGCATCCAGCTCGGGAGGCCGGCGTCGTCGCCGCCGCGCGGCCGGCTGCGCCAGGTCCGGACGGCGATGAGGACGAAGAGGAGGCCGACGACGAGGGACAGGGCGGTGACCCAGGTCGGCTGGTCGCCGCCCTCCCGCGAGCCCTCGCTCGTGACCATGAGCGTGACCGCCCCCGCGGCCGAGAGCCCGAGGAGCCAGCCGACGGCGAAGGCAGGGCCGTTGGTCCTGGCGAGGGGCGTCCCCAGCACGAGGACGATCGCGACGATCGGGACCGGGCTGATCGCGACGCCGACCGCCATCGGGAGGATTTCGCCGACCGCCTGGACCATGTCGAGGGGACGATACGAGAGAGCGCGGAGCGCCCGTCTTCGGCGACATCGCCCGAACTGGGTGATGCTCACCGCCGGACGGCGGCGGATCATTGAGCCGGCCGATGCTGGTGCGCGCGCTCACCGCTCTCTCCGTGGTCGCGATGACCCTCGTCCTCGCCGCCTGCGGCGGGGACGACTCCAGCACGGGCGAGGACTACGCGAACAGCGTCTGCGGCGAGCTGAGCGAGTGGGTGACATCCGTCGACGAGGCGGCACAGTCCATCCAGGACGCAGGCCTGTCCGCGACGACGGAGACCCTCCAGGCGGCCGTGAGCGACGTGAGCGACGCGACCGGCGAGCTGGTCGACGACCTCGAGGCGATCGGCGCGCCGGAGACCGACGACGGCAACGAGGCGAAGAGCGCGCTCGACAGCCTCGGAACCGAGCTGCAGAAGCAGGTCGACACCGTCGAGCAGGCCCTGGACGACGGCGGCGGCCTGGCAGCGCAGCTGTCGGCGATCACCGCGGCGATCTCGGCTGCCGCGGCCGACGTCGAGTCGACGTTCAACCAGCTCAGGGAGCTCGATCCCGCCGGTGAGCTCCGAGAGGGCTTCGAGAACGCCGACGAGTGCGATTCGCTGAGCGAGCAGGCGTCCAACTTCGGCTCCTGAGCTTCCGCGCGTGAGCGCACCGTCGGGCCGGCAGTTCGAGCTGGCGCACGCCGGGCAGCGGGCCGTCGCGGTCGAGATCGGCGGCGGGCTCCGCTCGTACTCGTCGGGCGGGCTCGAGCTCCTCGACGGCTACGCCGCCGACGAGGCGTGCTCCTCCGCCCGCGGCCAGGTCCTGATCCCCTGGCCGAACCGGATCGAGGACGGCAGCTACGAGTTCGACGGGCGCCGGCACGAGCTGCCGCTGACCGAGCCGGAGCGGCGCAACGCGATCCACGGGCTCGTGCGCTGGTCGGTGTGGGACGCCGTCGAGCTCGAGGCTGACCGGGTCGTCCTCGAGCATGCGCTCCGGCCGCAGCCCGGCTATCCGTTCTCGCTCTCGCTGCGCCTCGAGTACACGCTTTCCGATCGGGGCCTGCGAGTGCGGACGACGGCCGCGAACACGGGCGCCGAGGCCTGCCCGTACGGCGCCGGCGCGCATCCGTACCTGACCGTCGGGACCGAGTCGGTCGACTCGGCGGTCCTCCAGGTTCCCGCGGGCACCGTGCTGGAGCCCGACGAGCGCGGCCTCCCGACGGGCTCGGCGCCGGTCGAGGGCACCGAGTACGACTTTCGCGAGGCGAGGCCCGTGGCGTCGACGAGGCTCGACCACTGCCTGACCGACCTCGAGCGCGGCGAGGACGGCCTCGCGCGCGTGACGCTCTCGCAGCCCGAGGGTGGCGCCGGGATCACGCTCTGGATGGACGGTGCGTACTCCCACCTGATGCTGTTCACGGGCGACCCGCTGCCCGACGTCGACCGGCGCAGCCTGGCCGTGGAGCCCATGACCTGCCCGCCGAACGCGTTCCGCACCGGCGAGCGCGTGATCCGGCTCGAGCCCGGGGAGTCGTGTGCCGCCGAGTGGGGCCTGGAGGCGGGCGCCTGACGCGTCGTCGCAGGGGATCGGTCATGCTCACGCGAATCACACTGTTCGGATGATGAGCGGCGCAGGCCCGGCCACGATCCTTCGATGATCAGCACGAGCGCAGAGATCGGCGTCAGCGAACCGCCCGCGGTGCGGCGCTGGCGCTTCCTGCCCTTCGGAGACCCGTCCCGGCGGAGCAGGCTCGGAAAGGTCGCCGCCTGGCTGGCCGGGATCCTCGCGGCCGTCGTCGTGCTCCGGCTGCTCGGGGTGGACATCCTCGGCTGGCTGGACAGCGTCTGGGAGGCGCTCACCGGCATCTCGTTCGGCTACCTCGTCGCCGGCTGGGCAGTGCAGACCGTGCAGACGACCCTCACGGCGCTCGGCTGGTACTACATCCTCCGCGCCGGCTTCCCGAACGCGCCGCTGTCCTACCTCCAGGTCCTCGCCGCCTACGCCGCCGGCATCGCCCTGAACGGCTTCCTGCCGGCGAACATCGGGACGTTCGTGATGCTGCTGATGTTCGTCGCGATGATCCCGGGCTCGAACTTCCCGGGCGTCCTCGGCGGCATGGTCGTCCAGAAGATCTTCTTCACCGTCGCCGGCACCTTCGTCTACGTCTACCTCTTCCTCTCCGTGCCGGGATCGTTCGAGCTGCAGCTCGGCCAGCCGCACGACCATCCCTGGGTGTTCGTCGGAGTCATCCTCGGCGCCGTCTTCCTCCTGTTCATCCTGGGCCGGATCTTCTGGCGCAAGCTGAGCGGCCTCTGGGTCAAGGCCAAGCACGGCGGCGCGATCCTCGCGAAGCCGCGCGAGTACGTCGTGAAGGTGCTCCTGCCGTCGTTCGGCGCCTGGCTCGCGAAGCTCGGGGTGACCGCGATCTTCCTCGCCGGCTACGGCATCCCGGTCACCTTCCACTCAATCATGTCCGTGATCGGCGGGAACTCGCTCGCCAACACGGTGTCCGCGACCCCCGGCGGCGTGGGCGTCAACCAGGCAGTGAACGCGATCGCGCTCGAGGACTACGCGGACGCCGCCACCGCGACCGCGTACTCGCTCGGGCAGCAGCTCGCCATCACCGCGTGGAACATCGTGTTCGCCGTCGTCTTCGTCGTCTGGGCCTTCGGCTGGTCGGGCGGCAAGCTGCTCGTCCAGCAGTCGTACGTGGACGCCAAGGAGAAGGTCGCGGAGCAGAAGGAGCAGCGGGCGGCGCGGAAGGAGGCAAAGCGGAGCGCGACGGACGCCGATGCCTGACTACGGCGAGGCCGTGAGGTGGACGCCGGAGCGCCCGAAGTTCCGGCCGCTCCGACTCCTGATCGCCTGGGTCTTCACCGCGACGGCGCTGTTCGTCGCCGCGGCGATCCTGCCGGGCGTCACGATCACCGACTACTCCGGGTCGTTCGTCATGGCGGCGTTCATCGCGGCCATCAACGCCGTCGTGCCGCCGCTGCTCGCCGCGCTGCGGCTTCCGTTCACGATCGGGCTCGGCTTCATCCTCATCCTGGTCGTCAACGCGCTCGCCCTCGAGATCGGGAGCGACGTCATCGAGTCGTACGAGGTGGACGACTTCGGCTGGGCGCTGCTCGCGGCGCTCGTCGTGGCCGCCGTCAGCGTCGTGCTCGAGGTCATCGTCGGGACGAACGACGACGACAGCTACTCGCTCCGGGTCGTGCAGCGCGTGGCGCGCCGACAGGGGGCGAACGAGCGAACCGACGTGCCGGGGATCATCTTCCTCGAGATCGACGGCCTGGCGCTGCCCGTCCTCCGTCGCGCGATGCGGGACGGGAACGCCCCCACGATGGCCCGGTGGCTCTCCGAGGACACGCACCGGATCGTCGAGTGGGAGACCGACCTGTCGTCGCAGACCGGCGCCAGCCAGGCGGGGATCCTGCTGGGCTCGAACGAGGACATCCCGGCCTTCCGCTGGGTCGAGAAGGAGACGGGGACGCTCGTCGCGTGCTCGGCGCCGGACGACTGCGCCCGGATCGAGCAGGCGCGGTCGACCGGCAACGGCCTCCTCGCGGACGGCGGCTCGAGTCGCGGCAACCTGCTCTCCGGCGAGGCCGAGGAGGTGATCCTCACCGTCAGCCGGATCGAGGAGGAGAAGAGGGCCAACCCCGGCTACCGCGCGTTCTTCGCCAACGGCTTCAACGTGACGCGGGCGATGGTCCTCTTCGGCTGGGAGGTCATCCTCGAGTGGGTTTCGGCCCTTCGGGCCCGCCGGCGGGACGTCCGGCCGCGGGGCCACCGCGGCGGGCTCTACCCGTTCATCCGCGCTGCGATGTGCGTCGTCGTCCGCGACCTCATCGTCTACGGCGTCCTGACGGACATGATGCGCGGCCGGCCCGCGGTCTACGCGACGTTCTCGAGCTACGACGAGGTCGCCCACCACTCCGGCCTCGAGCGGGCCGACACCCTCGAGGCGCTGAGGAAGCTCGACCAGCAGTTCGGGCGGATCGACCGGGCGCGGAGGTACGCGCCCCGTCCGTACGCAATCGTCGTCCTCTCCGACCACGGCCAGACCCAGGGGGCGACGTTCAAGCAGCGCAACGGCTACGGCCTCGACGACCTCGTCTCGCGGTCGATCGAGCAGGGAAAGGTGACGGAGCTCGCCGGCGGCGACGAGCAGTCCGCGATGGTCGGGCACGCGATCGGGGAGGCGACCGGCGCAGACCCCAAGCGGGAGAAAGGCTCGAAGAAGGACGTCTCGGACCGCGAGGTGGTCGTGCTCGGCTCCGGCAACCTCGGGCTCGTCTATCTGATGGAAGAGCGCCGCCGTCTGACACTGGAGGAGATCTCCGAGCGTCATCCGCGGCTGCTCCCGGCGCTGCGCGCGCACCCGCACGTCGGCTGGATCCTCGTACGGTCGCGGGCGCACGGCGCAGTCGCGCTCGGCGGCGGCGGGATCAACTACCTGTCGGAGGGCCGCGTGGACGGCGAGGACCCGCTCGCCCGCTTCTCACCGACCGCGGGACAGCACCTTCTGCGGACGGACGGCTTCTCGAACGTGGCCGATCTGATGGTCGGCAGCTTCTACGACCCCGAGCTCGACGAGGGGTGCGCTTTCGAGGAGCTGATCTCGTTCCACGGCGGCCTGGGCGGGCCGCAGACGCAGCCGTTCATCCTGTCGCCGGTCGAGCTGCCCCTGCCCGAGGCCCCGATCATCGGCGCCGCGAGCGTGCACGCCGTCCTGCTCGGCTGGCGGCGGCGGCACGACGACAAGGCGGCCGGTGAGGCAACCTCCGTCTCGCCAGCCGCCGCCGGAGGATCCTCGGGCTAGATCCCGAGGATCTGCTTCTTCTTCGCCTCGAACTCCTCTTCCGTCAGGATCCCCTGCGCCTTGAGCTGCGCGAGCTGCTCGAGCTCCGCTGCGTAGTCCGGCGCCTCGGCGGGCGCCGCCGACGGCGCCACCGCGACGACCTCCGGGTCGTACACCTGCTCGACGTACTGCGCGTCCTGCTCTGCGTAGCGGCGCTGCTGACGCCGCTGAACCCGCCCCGAGACGGCGGTCGCCGTGCCGGCGACGACGGCGGTCCGTGCCGCCATGCCGATCAGGCCTGGGCCTCTGCGTCCGAGTGCCATCGTTCCTCCTCTCCCTAGGCGCTCGCGAGTGCCGCGTCGCGCGCGGCCTGGACGACCTCGTGTGGCAGCCGCTCGAAGTCGAGCAGGATGCCGCCGGCGTTCCGGAGCGCCTGCGCGACCTCCCTCGCCCAGACGTTCTCCCAGACGAGCAGCGCGGCGGACGAGTTCGGCTCGAGCTCCTCGGCCGCGGCCTGCAGGTCCTCGTCGTTGAACAGGCCCTCCACGCTCACACCGAGGTTCTCGAACCCCTTCCGGACCTCGGGGTCGATGTCGGTCAGCTCGAAGGCGCGGGTGTCGCCCTCGGCGTCCTTCGCAACGAACGCGAGGTCGATGATCCGGATCGTGCCCTTCTCGACGAGGTCGGCCAGTGCAGGCGCGATCTCGCCCCGGAAGTCGTTGCCCGGGAAGGCGACGATCATGTAGTCGACAGGTCCAAGCTCAGACATCTGTCTCTCCTCTCCGCGCCTAGCCCAGCGCCTTGGCCTTCAGCGCGTCGAACTCCTCCTGCGTGATCGCACCGGAGTCGAGGAGCTGCTTCGCCTTGTCGATCTCCGCTGCCGCCCCGCCGCCGGTGTCGCTGACGGACCGGACGTACTGGTCGAACTCCGCCTTCTGCGCCTGTGCGCGCTCCATGTTGCGCTCGGCCATGCTCTTGCTGTTCGCGAGCACGTAGGCGAAGGCCCCGAGGAAGGGCAGGAAGAGCAGGAAGATCAGCCACACGGTCTTCTTCCCGCCTCCGACGTCGTGCCGGCGGAACAGATCGCTGATGATCACGATCAGGAGCCAGAACCACATCACCCACGCGAAGAAGATGAGCATGGTCCAGAGCACGTCGAGGAAGGGGTAATCGGCCGCGAAGATGGTCAGCATTCAGTTCCTCCTTGCATTCGGGTCTTCAGCGTCCCGCCGTGGTGAGGCCGCTGCATCATGCGATCCGGGTGATTCGCCCAGCCGGGCCGGCCTGTTCAGGAGCGAGGTGGCGGCGAGGCCGAGGGCGATCGTCGGGACCATCGTCAGGAAACGGTAAACCAGAACCGCGGCGACGACACCTGCGTTGTTGCCGCCGAAGCCGACGAGCGCGGCCGTGAGGGTCAGCTCGACGACGCCGATGCCGCCCGGCGTGATCGGGATCGTCCCGAGCAGCCGCGCGAGCGCCCACGCGGCGAACGCCTCGACGGCCGTGACCTCGGCGGCCGGCACGCCGAGCGCCCGGAGGGCGACGAGCAGGACGAGGAAGACGGTCAGCGTCCCGCCGTAGGTCGCGATCGTCAGGACGTGCCAGCGGCGGCGGAGCAGCTCGACCGCCTCCACGCGGAAGCGGTCGAAGCTGGGGCCGCCCCACGCGACCGGCCCGCGGCCGATCTTCCCGCGCGCCCAGCTCGCGAGGCGCGCCGTCAGGTCGCCGATGTCGGTCGCGGTGCGGTCGCTCGCCAGGACGGCGGCGAGCCCGGCGACCGCGACGCCGAGCACGCCGGCCCCGATGAACGCCGCCGTCCCGAGCAGCGGCGTCTCGCCGCCCTGCATGGCGAGGAGGAAGACGGCGAGAACGGGGTAGGAGAGGTTCGCGAACTGATTCCAGAGGCTGACGAGCGTGACCGCCCGTCCGATCGACGGCCCCGCGAAGCCCCACCTCCGGAGGATTCCGTACGAGCCCGCGATCCCGACCGCGGCGCCGCCGGGCACGACGATCGCGAGCGCCGTCGACATCTGCGTGAGGGCGAAGGCCTGCACGAACCCGAGGCCGGGCAGCGCGACGATCCACGGAGGCGCGAAGGTGACGAGGTTGAGGGCGGTTGCGCCTGCGAGCGCGACCGCCCACTGCCAGGACAGGGTCTGCAGGACGTCCCAGACGTCGCGGTAGTCCGCGATCTTCGGCAGCACGAGCGCGAACGTCGCCAGGACGATCGCAGCGCCGACGGCGCCGAGCAGGTACCGGTGCCGTGAGCGCCTGCGAGGCGCCTGCTGCTCGACCTGGGCGGTGTCGGTCCGGTTCATCCCGTCCGGATGATGAGTGTCAGCGCGTGCTCTCGTTGAATCGAGGACAATCTCGGGCAGTCGAAAGGAGGCGCAGGATGACGCAGTACGACGCGAGGTCAGACGTGCCTGCAGTGTCCGGTTGGGCCGTTGGAGGCATCACCTTCGCCGGCGTGATGATGATCTTGATCGGCAGCTTCCAGACCATCGCCGGCCTGGTGGCGATCATCGACGACGACTTCTACGTCGTCACGCAGAACTACACCTTCGACATCGACACCACGGCGTGGGGCTGGATCCACCTGCTGCTGGGGATCCTGATCCTGCTCTCCGGCATCTACCTGTTTGCCGGACGGGCGTGGGCGGCCGTGACGGCAGTGGTCCTCGCGGTCATCAGCGCGGTGGCCAACTTCTTCTTCATCCCCTACTACCCGTTCTGGTCGCTGCTCATGATCGGCCTCGCGGTCTGGGTCATCTGGTCGCTGACCCGGCCGGGAGCCGTCCGGGCGAGCTAGCGCCTCTACCGAAGGGAGCAACGTGAACACCACTGACCGCGGCAGCCCGGCGCTGCTCGCAGCCGGCGTCGTCGTCGCCGGCTTCGTCGCCGCTCTGATCCTGGTCGCGATGGACATCGTCCTGATCGGCGTCCTCGTCGGCTGTCTCGCCATTCCTCTCGCCTTCGTCGTCTGGCTGACGGCAGGAGACCGTTACTGATCGAAGCCTTCCTCTGGGGGGCGTTCGCGAGCTCATCGCTCCTCGTCGGCGGCGTGCTCGCGCTCCGGCTGGGCCTGGCGGAGCGGGTCATCGGCCTCGTGATGGCGTTCGGCGCCGGCGTGCTGATCAGCGCCGTCGCCTTCGAGCTCTTCCTCGAGGCGGAGACAGTCGCCGAGGACCGCGTCTGGACCGCGGTCGGCCTCTTCGCCGGCTCCCTGGTGTTCTACGTCGGCGACACGGTCATCGACCGGATGGGCGGCCAGGACCGGAAGAGCATGGTCGGCCGCCAGGCGGGAGGCGCCGCGCTCGCGATCGTGCTCGGGATCGTCCTCGACGGGATCCCGGAGTCGTTCGTCGTCGGGCTGGACCTCGTCTCCGGGGAGGGGATCAGCGCGGCCTTCGTGGTTGCCGTCTTCGTCTCGAACCTGCCGGAGGCGGCTGCCGCGTCGTCCGGGCTCTCGAAGGCCGGCTGGGCCGAGGGCAGGATCTACCGGCTCTGGGTGTTCGTGACCGCCGTGGCCGGCATCGCCAGCGCCCTCGGCTTCCTGCTCCTCGAGGGCGCCTCGGGCAACGTGATCGCGTTCGTCCTCGCGTTCGCGGCCGGCGCGATCCTGACGATGCTGGCCGACACGATGATGCCCGAGGCGTTCGAGCACGGCGGCAGGGTGGTCGGGCTCGCGACGACGCTCGGGTTCGGGCTCGCGTTCGCGGTCAGCGCACTCGAGTAAGCCCTCGGCCTCGCGTCCGGCGGATTACGGTGGCGCCATGAACGTCAGGCGTATCGCCGTCGCCGCGATCGGCCTCGCGATCGTGGTGGCGACCTTCGCCTACCTCCTCCCCACGATCGCGGACTACCGCGACGTCTGGGCGACCGTCCAGGACCTGACGTGGACGTGGATCGTCGTGCTGATCGCCGCGACCGTCCTCAACGTGGCGACGTACGCGCCGCCGTGGCAGGTCGCGCTGCCCGGGCTCGGGTTCTTCCGCGCCCTGCGGATGACCCAGCTCTCGACCGCGCTCTCGATCGTGATCCCGGCCGGCCTCGCCGCCGGCATGGCCAGCTCCTACCAGCTGC
>DATBMH010000057.1:0-6221 GCA_036554945.1 Gaiellaceae bacterium
CGCAGGATCTTCGTCGAGCAGCCGATCGCCGACGCCCTGCTCGAGCGCCTGGCCGAGAAGACGAAGGGCCTCAAGGGCGGCGACCCGAAGGAGCAGGACACGATCATCGGGCCGCTGATCAGCGAAGACGCCGTCGCCACCGTGAAGAGCCGCGTCGACGACGCGGTCGCGAAGGGCGCGAAGGTCCTCGCCGGCGGCGAGGCCGACGGATCGGTCTACTCCGCGACGCTGCTGACCGACGTCCCGCACGACGCCGACCTCGCACAGGTCGAGACGTTCGGCCCGGTCGCCACGATCGAGGTGGTCGCGAACGCGGAGGAGGCGGTCGCGCGGGCCAACGACACGGCCTACGGGCTCTCGGCCGGGATCATCACCTCCGACACCGACCGCGGGCTGGCGCTGGCGCGGCAGATCGAGTCCGGCATCGTCCACGTCAACGACCAGACGGTGGCCGACGAGCCGCAGATGCCGTTCGGCGGCGTCAAGGGCAGCGGCTTCGGGCGGTTCGGCGGCTCGGCCGCGATCCACGAGTTCACGGAAGTCCACTGGGTGACGGTCAAGGGCGCGCCGCACCCGTTCCCGTTCTAGCGGGCTCGGCGTGGCCGAGGTCGTCCCGCTCTCCGTCGCGGTTCGGGATCTCGTGCACGACGGGGACGTCGTCGCGCTCGAGGGCTTTACCCACCTGATCCCGTACGCGGCCGGCCACGAGCTGATCCGGCAGGAGCGGCACGACCTGACGCTGGTCCGGATGACGCCGGACGTGATCTACGACCAGCTGATCGGGATGGGCTGCGCCCGCAAGCTCGTTTTCTCCTGGGGCGGGAACCCCGGCGTCGGCTCGCTGCACCGGCTGCGGGACGCGGTCGAGCACGGCTGGCCCGCGCCGCTCGAGCTCGAGGAGCACTCGCACGCCGGGATGGCGGCCGCGTACTCGGCCGGCGCCGCCAAGGTCCCGTTCGGCGTCGTCCGCGGGTACGAGGGCACCGACCTCGAGGAGCGCACGCGCGTCTCGTCGATCGAGTGCCCGTTCACCGGCGAGCGCCTCGCCGCGGTGCCGGCGATCCGCCCCGACGTCGGGATCGTCCACGCCCAGCAGGCGGACGAGGCCGGCAACGTGCAGCTCTGGGGGATCTCCGGCGTCCAGAAGGAGGTCGTGCTCGGCTCCAGCCGCTCGATCGTGACGGTCGAAGAGATCGTCGACCGCCTCGAGCCCCGCCCGAACAGCGTCTTCCTCCCCTCGTGGGCGATCACGGCGGTCGCGGTGGCGCCGGGCGGCGCGCGGCCGTCGTACGCCCACGGCTACTACGACCGGGACAACGCGTTCTACGTCCGCTGGGACGCGATCAGCCGCGACCGCGAGGTCTTCGGCTTCTGGATGCAGCGGCACGTGCTCGAGCAGGAGCCGACCCCGGTATGACCCAGGTCGAGCAGGCCACCTACACCGCCGACGAGATGATGGCCGTCGCCGCCGCGCGGAGGCTCGGCAACGGCACCGTCTGCTTCGTCGGGATCGGGCTCCCGAGCCTGGCCGCGAACCTCGCCCGCGCCACGCACGCACCGGACTGCGTGCTGATCTACGAGAGCGGCGCGATCGGTGCGAAGCCGCGGCGGCTGCCGCTGTCGATCGGGGACGGCGAGCTCGCGGAGACCGCGGATGCGGTCGTGTCGGTCCCCGAGATCTTCAGCTACTGGCTCCAGGGCGGCTGGATCGACATCGGCTTTCTCGGCGCCGCGCAGATCGACGCGCACGGGAACCTGAACAGCACCGTGATCGGCGACTACGACCGGCCGAAGGTGCGGCTGCCCGGCGCCGGCGGCGCGCCCGAGATCGCGGCCTGGTGCCGCGAGACCTACGTGATGCTCCGGCAGTCCCCGCGCACGTTCGTCGAGCAGCTGGACTTCCTGACCAGCGTGGGGCACCCGCGCGGGTCGGGCGGCGCCGGCGTCACGTGCGTCGTCACCGACCTCGGCGTGCTCGAGCCGGACGCGGAGACCGGCGAGCTCGTGCTCACCGAGCTCCACCCGGACGCCACGGTCGCGCAGGCGAAGGAGGCGACGGGGTGGGACCTCCGGGTCGCCGGGGACATCCGGCCGGGACAGGCGCCGACCGCGGAGGAGCTCAGCGCGCTCAGGGCACTGGAGGCCGCATGAGCCGGAGAGCGGCACCGGCGTTGGAGACGGTCCAGGACGGCGGCGGGCCGCACCCGCCGTACCTCTACCCCGACTACCGCTCGACGCAGCTCCGCGCGCCGAAGCGGCCGCTCGTCATCCTCCCGCACACGCTCTCGGAGCTGACCGGGCCGGCGTACGGGCACGAGTCGGTCGGGGAGCTCGACCACGACCTCACCCGGCAGCACGCGGGGGAGCCGCTCGGCGAGCGCATCATCGTCACCGGCCGGGTGACGGACTCCGCCGGGAAGCCGGTGCGCTCGTCCCTGATCGAGGTCTGGCAGGCGAACGCCGCCGGCCGCTACCACCACGACGTCGACCGCCACCCGGCGCCCCTCGATCCGAACTTCACCGGCGCTGGCCGCTGCCTCACCGACGACGACGGCTTCTACAGGTTCGTCACCGTCAAGCCCGGCGCCTACCCGTGGCGGAACCACCCGAACGCATGGCGGCCGGCGCACATCCACCTCTCGATCTTCGGGCGCGCGTTCACGAACAGGCTCGTGACGCAGATGTACTTCCCGGGGGATCCGCTGTTCCCGTTCGACCCGATCTTCCAGTCCGTTCGTGACCCCGCGGCACGGGAGCGGCTCGTCTGCGGCTTCGAGTGGGAGAACACCGTGCCGGAGTGGGCGCTCGGCTATCGCTTCGACATCGTTCTCGGCGGTCCGGCGGCGACGCCGATGGAGGACTGACGTGCCCGAGCCGACGCCGTCGCAGACCGTCGGGCCGTACTTCTCGCTCGGCATGCTCGGGGACTCGAGCGCCAACGAGCTCGTCCCCGGCGGGATCCGGATCGGCGGACGCGTGCTGGACGGCGCCGGGGAGCCGGTGCCCGACGCCATGGTCGAGATCTGGCAGGCGGACGAGGACGGCAGCTACCGGCCGGACTCCGGCTGGGGCCGCTGCGGCTGCGACGCCGAGGGCCGCTACTCGTTCGTGACGCGGAAGCCCGGCAGCGTCGAGGGTCAGGCGCCGCACCTGACCGTGTTGGTGTTCGCGCGCGGCCTCCTGAAGCCCGTCCTCACCCGGATGTACTTCCCGGACGAGGCGAACGCCGCCGACCCGGTGCTCGCCGGGGTGGACGAGCCCGAGACGCTCGTCGCCCGCTCGTCCGGCGGCGGGCTCGAGTTCGACATCCACCTCCAGGGCGAGCACGAGACCGTGTTCTTCCACGTCTGACGTGTTCGACCGGATCCTCGTCCCCACCGAGTACCGCGACGCGCTCTCCGGCGGGGCCTGGCTCCAGGCGCTGCTCGACGTGGAGCGGGCGCTCGCCGCCGCGCAGGCTCGGGCCGGCGTGATCCCGACCGAGGCCGCCGATGCCATCGCGGCTGCGTGCGGCGCCGACCGGTTCGACCTGGACGCGATCGCCGAGGGGGGCCGGGCGGCGGGGAACCCCGTCGAGCCGCTCGTCAGGGCGCTGCGCGCCGAGGTGGGGGAGGACGCCGAGCACGTGCACCGCGGCGCGACCAGCCAGGACATCCTGGACACCGCGGCGATGCTCGTCAGCCGCACGACCCTCGACCTCGTGCTCCACGAGCTCGCCGAGCTCGCCGGCCTGTGCGCCGGCCTCGCGGAGCGCCACCGGTCGACGCCGCTCGCCGGCCGGACCCTGCTGCAGCAGGCGGTGCCGACCACCTTCGGCCTCAAGGCCGCCAACTGGCTGCTCGGCGTGCTGGACGCCCGCCGCGCACTCGTGCGGGTCCGGGAGGAGCGGCTTGCCGTCCAGTTCGGCGGCGCCGCGGGAACCATGGCCGGCCTGGACGACGCCGGGCCCGAGGTCGCTGCGCTGCTGGCCGACGAGCTGGATCTCGCCGATCCGGGCGCCCCCTGGCACACGAACCGGATTCGCATCGCCGAGCTCGGCTCGGCGCTGGCGCTCGCGGCGGGCGCCGCCGCGAAGATCGGCCTGGACGTCGGCCTGCTGAGCCAGAACGAGGTCGGCGAGGTGTCCGAGGCCCAGGGCGGAGCCTCCTCCGCCATGCCGCACAAGCGCAACCCGATCGGCAGCCTCCTCGCCGTCGCCTGCGCGCGTGAGGTGCAGGCGCAGGCGGGCGTGCTCCTCGGCTCGGTCGTCCAGGAGCACGAGCGCGCGTTCGGCGGCTGGCACGCGGAGTGGCCCGCACTGACAGGCGCGCTCGCCTACACCGGCGGCGCGGTCGCCGGCGCGCGCCGCGCGCTCGACGGCCTCGTCGTCCACGAGGAGCGCATGCGCGCCAACCTCGAGGCGAGCGGGCTCGACCCGGACCTCGGCTCGGCCGAGGCGCTCGTCGATGCGGCGCTGGCGCAGTACCGGGAGCCGGTGGGATGACCGTCCTCGTGCTCCCGTCGTCGCTCGGGACGACGTCGGCGCTCTGGGAGACGACCGCCGGCCACTGGGACGGCCTCCGCCTGCTGCCCTACGACCAGCGCGGCCTGGAATCGGTCGAGGAGCTCGGCGAGGACCTCCTCCGGCTGCTGGACGAGCACGACGTCGAGCGTGCCTGCATCTGCGGCCTGTCGCTCGGCGGCGCGACGGCGCTCTGGGTCGGGGCGAACGCCGCGGAGCGTGTGGACCGCCTCGTCCTCGCCTGCACGTCCGCGAGGTTCGGGGATCCCGAGCAGTGGCGGGAGCGTGCCGCGACCGTCCGCGAAGAGGGCCTCGAGGCGATCGCCGACTCGGTCGTCGCGCGCTGGTTCACGGCCGCCGCGCCCGCGAAGCTCGTCGAGCGCTTCCGGCAGATGCTCGTCGCGACGCCGCGAGAGGACTACGCGGCCTGCTGCGAGGCACTTGCGCGCTGGGACTTCCGCGGGCGGCTCGGCGAGATCCGCGCGCCGACGCTCGTGATCGGCGCCGTCGAGGACTCGGCCACGCCGCCGCCGCACGCGGAGCTGCTCGCGTCGGGCATCCCCGGCGCCAGGCTGGAGATCCTCGAGGGCGCGGCCCACCTCGCGAACGTGGAGCAGCCGGCGGCCTTCGCCGAGCTCGTGTCGGCACACCTCGCTCCGGCGGTGGTCCGGTGAGCGAGCACGACGACGGCATGCGCATCCGCCGGGAGGTGCTCGGCGACGACCACGTCGACGACGCGATCGCGCGGACGACCCCCGACACCGAGGCCTTCCAGGATCTGATCACGCGCTACGCCTGGGGCGAGATCTGGGGCCGACCGGGCCTCGATCGCAGGACGAGGAGCGCGATCACCTTGATGGCGCTGGTCGCCCTCAACCGCGAGCACGAGCTGGCGATGCACATCAAGGCCGCGCTCCGCAACGGCCTCACGCGCGCGGAGATCGGCGAGGTGCTGCTCCAGAGCGCGATCTACTGCGGCGTCCCGGCTGCCAACGGGGCGTTCGCGATCTTCAGGGACGTGATGGCCGAGATCGAGGGAGGGACATGAGCAAGCGCACGACACCGCCGTTCCGGGCAGACCACGTCGGCAGCCTCCTGCGGCCGGCGGAGCTGCTCCAGGCACGCGAGGACCACGCGCAGGGCCGCATCGGGGACGACGAGCTCCGCGCCGCCGAGGACGAGGCGATCCGCGACGCAGTGCGCATGCAAGAGGAGGTCGGGCTCCAGTCGGCCACGGACGGCGAGTTCCGCCGCACCTCGTGGCACATGGACTTCATCTACCAGCTCGAGGGCATCGACCCCGCCGACGAGACGATCCGGGTCGCCTTCCACAACGAGCAGGGCGACGTCGAGTTCACGACGGCCGCGCTCAGCGTCCACGGACGCGTCGGGCTCTCGAAGACGATCTTCGGGGACGCGTTCGAGACCCTCAAGGGGATGACGACCACGGCGACGCCGAAGCTGACGATCCCGTCGCCGAGCATGGTCCACTACCGGGGCGGCCGCGCCGCGCTCGACCCGGACGTCTACCCCGACGTCGACCGGTTCTGGGACGACCTCAGCGCCGCCTACGCCCGCCAGGTGGCGGCGATGGCCGACCTCGGCTGCACCTACCTCCAGTTCGACGACACCAGCCTCGCCTACCTGAACGACCCCCGGCAGCGGGAGATGTTGGCCGCCCGCGGCGACGACGCCGACCACCAGCACCTCCGCTACATCC